>NZ_JAXDEO010000088.1:0-18337 GCF_035064975.1 Pseudomonas sp. YuFO20 | reverse complement strand
CGATCTTTTGACTTTCAAGATCAAAAGATCGCAGCCTGCGGCAGCTCCTACAGGGGCTCGAGATCAGAAAGTAGTGGCGAATATCAGCTGGCTGAAGAGGTTCTTGTCGTTGTTGCCCAACTGCGTGCCGCCCTGGTCGGCGCTCTTGTCCGGCTGGAACAGGCCCACCAGCGGCATCACCGTGAGGTGGTCGTTGAGGTGCCATTCGGCGTACAGGTCGACTTCGTGGCCATCGGTGTTGCCCAGGTCGCGGTCGATGGTGTCGAAGTTGAAGTACATCGCGCCGACGGTCAGGTTCTCCAACGGCGAGACGGTGAACTTGAGTTGCTGGATGCGCGAGTTGCTGTTGAACGGGCCGGCATAGTTGCCCGCCACTTCACCCTGGAACCAGGTGCCGAAGCCGCGGCTGAAGCCGTAGAACAGTGTGTCGTAGCCTTCCGAGAAACGGCTGTAGCGGTAGCCGGCATAGGGCGTCCAGGGTGCTTCGGAAAAGGTCCAGCCGGCTTCCAGGTACCAGGCATCCTCGGTGGCCGTGTGGGGTTTGTCCTGCTTGGCGTATTCGCCGGAGAGGAACAGGTCCTTGACCCCGGCGTTGCCGGTGGCGCGCAGGCTGTAGGTCTTCATGCCGTCGCGCTCGAGTTGCGCGGGGGAGGCGTACTGCTCGTCGACGTCCGTGGTGTCGATGTAGGTCAGACCGACAGTACCGGCCTCGGACACGTGTTCCAGAGTGCCGACGTACATTTCGGTCATGGCCTGGGCGCGATTGTTGGATTTGAGCCACATCAGGTCACTGCGCCAGCCTTCCTTGCCGCCGATACGCAGCACTGCGGTTTCGTCGAAGGCCTTGCGCGCGGCCAGCCAGTAGGCGCCACCGCGATTGAACTCGCCGTCGGCCAGGCCTTTGCCCAGGTTCAGCGCATCGCCGTTGATCAGGAAACCGTCGCCGACCATGATGTTCTGGCGGCCGAACGACAGGTCGATGCCGTCAGCGCCCAGTACAGGGAACAGGTCGCTCGAGCGCCAGCCAAGGTAGGCGTCTTCGAACTTGGTGGTGCGTTCCGAGCCGTCGGTGAAACCGGCGGCATCACCGTCGCCCCAGGTGCCGGAGCTGAGCATGTTCGCCGCGCCGTAAGCCGTGCCGACCCCCGCCAGGCCTTGGTCGAAGCTCAGGCCGTACTTGATGTAGCCCTCGCGCCACGACGACGAACCTTCGTCGAGACGTCCCGACAGGGCGTAGTTTTCCTGGCTGTGGAAAACGCCGAAAACCGCCTCCAGGGTGGCGTTCAGGTGACTGTCGTCAGTGGCGTAGAGTTCGTAGGCGCTCGCTTGGCCAGCACTGATCATCAGCGCCAGGGTCGAGAGGCGAAGCAAGGGGGACTTGAGCATGGTGTGGCATCCGTTCTTGTTCTTGAGCGCAGGTTTGCGTCCCGCCAGATACTAATGCCGGGATTTTTTGCGCCTTGTTGCCTCGGTGCCAAAGAGTTGGTTGTGCTTGCCAGATTGCAGGGCGGGGTGACAGTGCACAGGTCCGTGCACTGCTCGGGAAGGGGCGTTTTTCGATCTAGCGAATTCGTCTCAGGTTCCTGGCCTTCAACTTGCGGAGCATGCCCATGACATCCCGCAGCACAGGAGTCCTGTCGAAGAGGGACAGTGCATGCAGGTCGGTGCGCGAGGGTCTTTGATAGCCAAGATTCCAGGTGAAGTAGTAGGCCTGCACGTCTTTGTTCGAATGAATGAGCGTATTGAGGGCCGCGTCATAGTGCATCGGACCGCCGTCCGGATGCCCCGGCGGACGCTCGAGGATCTGCAGCAGAAAGTCCCTCAGCCTGACAATGCATTTGCCGTTTACCGCATAGAAATGCGACAGGTGTATGGGTTGGTCGACCGCTTTCCAGGAGGGCGAGCTGGAGTCGCCTTCAAACGGATGGCCGAAGTAGGCGATGTCCCACTCCATGCCTTGCAGGGACTCGATGGCCTGTTTGCCATACTCGGCAATGCGCCTGGAAAACTGAATGTCATCCTCCAGGATCAGGATGTTGCTCACGTTCAGGCGGATCGCCTCTTCCAGAATGCCCAAGTGACTCATGAAGCAGCCCCGGGCGCCGATGCTCGGGAAGCCATCGTCCTCACTGGGCGTCACCGCCTGGAAAAAGCTGACTTTTTCATGATCGAAGGGAAAACCGTTGCGCGCGAACTCTTCCACCGTTTCTACACGGCGATCCTTTCTCGACGAAATATTGATGATTCTGGCTCGATCAAAATAGTCGGTCACATTCATCCAGCAATTCCTCAGCGCAGGTGTTCAGGGCGGCTGGGTTGCAGTATAGGCAGAACTTTGAATGTCGCTTTGCCATCACCCGTCATGCCCATGCAGCAGTTTGGCAGAACCGCCAACACAACTGGCACGCAGGGCAAAACCTGCGAATCGCGCAGCACCGACAATCCCTCTCAACCTGCCGAAGCCCCGTCGCCTCGGCGCTTTCTGTGTTGACGTTCGCCGGCTGGCGAACGCGTGGATTTTCAAGGTCGTTTCCCATGTTCGCCACCCTGCGTTTGCCCCTCGTTGGTTTGTTGACCTTCACCCTGGCCCAGGCCGCCCTGGCGGCCGATTGCGCACCGGTCAAGAGTCGTGGCGCCGAACTGTTCGCCAATGAATGCGGGGTCTGCCATGCGGTGAGCAAAGGCACGACCGGCATGATGGGGCCGAACCTGGCGGGTGTGATCGGGCGCAAGTCCGGCTCGGTGGAAGGCTTCAACTACTCGCAGGCCATGCGCAACAAGAACATCGACTGGCAAGCCGAGAACATCGCGCAACTCATCACCCAACCCCAGGCCTATGTGCCTGGCACCTACATGCCTTACATGGGCATGGCTTCGGCAGATGATCGCCAGGCGGTCGTGTGCTTCCTCAAAGAACAACAGAACTGAAGGTGATTCATGAGCAACGTTGAAATCCTGCCGCAGGTTGCTGCATTCCTCGATCGCCAGCACGGCTGCTTCATCGATGGCCAGTGGGTGTTTGCCGAAGGCCCGAGCATTGCCGTGGTCAACCCGGCCACCGGGCAAACCCTGTGCGAAACCCTCGACGCGCCCCTGGAAATCGTCGAGCGCGCCGTGCAGTCGTCGCACCAGGCCTTCAAGTCCGGCGTGTGGTCGGGCCTGCGTCCGGCGGACCGTGAGCGCATCCTGCTGAACTTCACCCGCCTGGTCGAGGAGCATGCCGAAGAGCTGGCCCAGCTGGAAACCCTGAGCCAGGGCAAGTCGATCAACATGGCCCGCGCGCTGGACCTGAACGCCACGGTGGAGTTCATGCGCTACATGTCCGGCTGGGCGACGAAGATCGAAGGGCAGACCTTCGATGTGTCGATCCCGCTGCCGCCGGGCGCCAAATTCACCGCGTTCACCAAGCGTGAGCCGGTGGGCGTCGTGGTCGGCATCGTGCCGTGGAACTTCCCGCTGCTGATCGCCGCCTGGAAACTGATGCCGGCGCTGGCCACCGGTTGCACGGTGATCATCAAGCCGGCGATGGAAACCCCGTTGACCGCCATGCGCCTGGCCGAACTGGCCCTGGAAGCGGGCATTCCGGCGGGCGTGTTCAACGTGGTGACCGGCGGCGGGGCCTCGGTCGGCGGCGTACTGACCGCGCACCCGCTGGTGAGCAAGGTGTCGTTCACCGGCTCGACCGCCGTGGGCAAGAGCGTCGGTGTGGCGTGCATGGAAAACATGACGCGCTTCTCCCTGGAGCTGGGCGGCAAGAACCCGATGATCGTGCTCGCCGATGCCGACATCGAAAAAGCCGTGCAGGGCGCGATCCTCGGCGGCCTGCTGAACAATGGCCAGGTGTGCGCAGCGGCCTCGCGCTTCTACGTGCATCGTTCGATCCACGATCAGTTTGTCGAAGCACTGGCGGCGGCGGTCTCGGCGATGCCGATTGGCGCAGGCATGAACGGCGAAGCGGCGATCAACCCGTTGGTGTCGCGCAAGCAGCAGCAAAGCGTGCTCAAGCACATCGAGCTGGCCCGCCAGGAAGGTGCGCGGGTGGTGGCGGGCGGCGAGTTGCTGGAAGGCGAGGGCTTCTTCGTCCAGCCGACCATTCTCGCCGACATCGACCACAGCATGGCCGTGGCGCGCGAAGAGGTATTCGGTCCGGTGCTGGGGGTGATGCCGTTCGACGATGAAGACGCGGTCATCGCGCTGGCCAACGACAACCGTTACGGGCTGGCCGCCAGCCTGTGGACCAACGACCTGGGCAAGGCCATGAACCTGGTGCCGCGCATCGAAGCCGGTACGGTGTGGGTCAACGCCCACGTGCTGCTCGACCCGGCGATGCCGTTCGGTGGCGTCAAGCAATCGGGCATGGGGCGCGAGTTCGGTCGTGCGGTGATCGAGGCCTACACCGAGCTTAAATCGGTGTGTATCGCCCACTGATGAACCTGTAGGAGCTGTGTAGGAGCTGACGAGTGAAACGAGGCTGCGATCTTTTTATTGTAAAAAAGCAAGATCAAAAGATCGCAGCCTGCGGCAGCTCCTACATAAGCCGCGTTACGCCGTTGGCGGTTTCGCCAGTTCAATCCCGGCGGCGCCCAGCCGCTTGAGAATCTCGAACAGCAGCTCGCTCTTGATCGAAACCACCATGCGTGGGCTGCTGACATAACCGGTGACGGTCAGGGTAATGCCTTCAGGCTTGAGCTGGCTGAAGCGCACCACCGGTGCCGGCTTCTCCAGGATGGTCTCGTGCTCGCGGAAGGTGTCCAACAGCAGGTTGCGCACCTGCTCGGGGTCGATGTCCAGCGGGAACATCAGCTCGAGTGACGCCACCCCCTGGGCGCTGCCGCCGAGGGTGACGTTGCGCAGGTTCTGCGAGATCAATTGCGAGTTCGGCACGATCACGATCGAGCGGTCGGCCAGCTGTATTTCGGTGGCCCGCACGTTGATCCGGCGGATGTCGCCTTCGACCCCGCTGATGCTGATCAGGTCGCCGACTTTCACCGGGCGCTCGGTCAACAGGATGATGCCGGAAACGAAGTTCTTGACGATCTCCTGCAAGCCGAAGCCGATGCCCACCGAGAGGGCGCTGACGATCCAGGCCAGGTTGGTCCACTTGACCCCCAGCGACGACAGCATCAGCAGCAGCACCAGGGCATAGCCGATGTTGGAAAATAGCGTGCTGAGCGAGGCACACATGCCCGGGTCCATTTCGGTTTTCGGCAGGAATTCGTTGTCCAGCCAGCGCCGCAGCGAACGAATCAGGTAGACACCGATGATCACGGCGAGCAAGGCATGCAACAGGTTGGCCGGGACGATGTTCAGTCTGCGCAAGCCGTCGCCACCGAGGATGGCGAGGATGTTGGTGGCCAGTTGTTCGAGGGTCGACCCGATGCCACCCACCACCAGGGTGATCAGCGCGATCAGCAACAACGAGGCGCGGCCGGCACCGGAGAGGATGATCGAAATCTGTTCCAGCCGCGTATCGCCAATGCCCAATAGCTGTTTCAAGGACTTGCCGGTGGAGGTGCGGGGGGAAAACAGGTGTTCGCAGCCGTCTTTGACCAGTTGGGTCAGCAAATAAAAGCCGGCGAAGATGATGTAGAACCACACCAGTTCGTAAGTGATGAAGCGCGACAGCGATACGTAGCCCGCGAGCAAGGCCAGGAGTGAAATCACGATCGCAATGCTGGCGAACGAATAGATCAGCCCGGCGAAGGTCCGGCCAGCCTCGGGGGCGACCCCCGCCATGACCATGTCCCGGCGGGTTTTGCTGACGCGAAACAGCAGCATCGCGATCATGACCGAGACGATCAGGGCGACCGCGCCCCGGACCGAGATCACCAGCTCCGCGCTCATGCTGGTGGCGTTGGTCATCTGCGCCAGCGATACCAGTAGCAGGAGTGTCCAGGCCAGCCGTGCCGGGTAGGGCTCCATCGCCAGGGCGAGCGGATCGGCAAAGTTTGGCAGGCGCCATGAGGGGTGCTGCGTGGACAGCAGTGCGCGACTCAGGCCGAGGATCAGCACGCAGGTATAGACGATCTTTTCGAAGTCCTGGGAAAACCCCGTCAGCTGTGGCGTCAGCGGCAGTTCGCGGGTGAAGGCAAAAAACAGCAGGCGCAAGGCTATCCAGGCCGTCAGCACCGTGGCGATGACCGAGGCCAGGGCCAGGGCGCTACGCCGCAGGCGACCTTCCGGCATGCGATGGATGCACAACCAGGTCAGCCCGCGTTCGGCCAGCCGCCGTCCCACGACCCAAAGCAGCACGGCCATCGCGATCAACAGGCTGGTCAGCAGGCGCGCGCCCGGTTGCCAGGTGGCGTCCAGGGTGTCCTTGATCTGGTGCAGGAAGGCGCTGAATTTTTCCCGGTCATGCTCTGGCGGATTGAGCAGGGGGGCCCAGAACCAGGGGTTGAGTACGCTCCTGGTCCGCTGGGTCATTTCGGTTTCCAGCAGGCTGCGGCGGATGGCGGCAATCTGGGTCAGCAGTTCGGCGGCGCTGGCCTTGAGCGCTACCAGGGTTTTCAGTTTGGCGTCGACCCGGGATTTCTGTTCGGTCAGGGTGATTCTCTGGAGGGCGATATCGGACTTCTCGGGCGCGGCATCCGCCACTGGCGGCGGGCCCAGCACGCCCAATTGCGCCTGCAACTGGTCCTGCTCGGGCAACAGCAGTGCCGAGAGGCGATCGACCTCCTTGACGAGCGCCTGCACCAGATCCTGCGGGCTTTCCAGCTGGCTGTAGTTGATGGCCTGTGACACTTGCTGCTTGTAGCTGCCGAGTTGGCCCTGCAGCGCCTCCAGATCGCTGTCGGAAACGCTGGCGGAAGCGGGTGGCTGGGCGTTTGTGGGGATATCGGGCATGGGCGCCGCCGATAGCCATCCGGCGCTCGGCCCGAACAGTAAAGCGATGAGAATCACGAAGCTCAAGGCATTGCGCATCGGCGTGCTCGACTGGTTATGTGTCACTCCAACCTATGAGGTTAGGTCATGACTCAACGTTATCGAGGCTTTTTTGGTCGCAAGGGCAACGGCAAGATCAAAAGATCGCAGCCTGCGGCAGCTCCTACAGGGGATCGCATTCGATTTCCTGGCGTTATTCACCCGCTCGCCGGGCCGGAAAGAACAACTCGAAACACGTCACACCATCAGCACTCGTGACGCTGCACTGGCCGTTGTGCAACTGCATGATCGTCGCCACGATCGACAACCCCAGGCCGTTGGATTGCGCCGAGCGCTCGCGGGATTCGTCGACGCGGTAAAAGCGTTCGAACAGTCGGGGCAGGTGTTCGGCGGGGATCGTCTGGCCCTGGTTGCGCACCTGCAAGCGGATGCCATCGGCAGAGGGCGTGGCGCAGATGAATAGCTCGGAGTTCGGCGCGCCGTACTTGATGGCGTTGGCGCACAGGTTGGCCAGGGCGCGGCGCAACAGCATCGGCTCGGCCCAGATCACACCGCTGCCTTGGGCGCTGATGGCGATTCCGACATCCGCCGCGAGCCCTTCGAAATAGTCGGCCATGCGTTCCATTTCATCCAGGGCGCCCAGTTCCTGGCGTTGGCGCAGGGCACTGGCCGGGTCGGTGCGGGCCAGGAACAGCATGTTGTCGAGCATGCGCGCCAGGCGCTCGAGTTCCTCGACATTGGAGGCGAGCAACTGTTGATAATGCTCGATGCTGCGGTCTTGCTGCAGGGCGACCTGGGTTTCACCGAGCAGGTTATTGATCGGTGTGCGCAGCTCATGGGCCATGTCGGTGGACACCTGGCCCAGTTGCACGAAACCTCTGCCGAGGCGGTCGAGCATGGCATTGAAGGCCTCGATCATCGGTAGCAACTCCAGCGGCGCGCCCTGGCTGTCCAGGCGTTCGCCGAGATTACCGACGCCGATGCCCTGGGCATGCCGGGCCACACGCCGCACCGGCAACAGCCCGCGCTGCACCAGCACGTAGCCGGAAAGTGCCAGCAGAATCGCCGCCACGCTGGCGAACAGGTAGACGTTGAGCCGGTAACTGGCGAGCACCGCCGTGCGTTCAGTCATCAGGCGCCCGGTCACCACTTCCAGCGTGCCCTGGTCACCGGAGGCGATGGTCGCCGCCAGTGCGGAAAAAGGTACGCCATTAACGTTGGGCAAGTGTTGCACGTCGCCGAGGCCCAGTGGGTGGTCCATGGCCATGGGGGTCAATACGGGCATGTCCAGATTGCCCGGATTCACCTGCAGCAACGGCGGTTGCCCGGGCGCGCCGATACTCAACAGGGCTTCGCGGTTGCCGAGCATGTTCTGGAACAGCGCGGGTTTGCTGCGGATCAGCTCCAGGGTGTTGCTGTCGTTGAGGAACGTGCGCAGTTGATCGATGCGGGTGATCAGCGCCGCGTCATCACGGCGGACCAATTCGCGCTCCAGGTCACGGTACAACGCCACGCCCAGGGACGTCAGTGAGACAAACGCCAGGAACGCGAACACCAGCGCCAGGCGCAGCGTCAGGGAGTGGCGTAGATGCGACAGGCTGTTCATGGCTGCGTATCGAAGCGATAGCCGATACCGCGCACACTGTGGATCAGCTTCAGCTGGAAGGGATCGTCGATCTTCAGCCGCAAGCGCCGCACGGCGACGTCCACCACGTTGGTATCGCTGTCGAAATTCATGTCCCAGACCCGTGAGGCGATCATCGAGCGTGACAGCACTTCACCCAGGTGCGTGGCGAACAGGTGCAGCAGGGCGAATTCCTTGTTGGTCAGCGTAATGCGCGTGCCGGCGCGGGTAACGCGGCGCTTGAGCACATCGATCGCCAGGTCCTCGATGTGCAACTGTTCTTCTTCGCGGGTGGGGCCGCGACGGGTCAGGGTACGCAGGCGGGCCACCAGCTCGGCGAAGGAAAACGGCTTGATCAGGTAATCGTCGGCGCCCAGTTCCAGGCCCTTGATGCGATCGGCGATGTCATCGCGGGCGGTGAGGAACAGCACCGGGGTATCGGCTTCCTTGCGCAGGCGCCGCAGGACTTCCCAGCCGTCCATTTTCGGCATCATCACGTCCAGCACGATCACATCGAAATCATGTTCCAGGGCCAGGTGCAAGCCATCGACGCCGTCGCGGGCCAGGCTCACCGTGTAACCGAGTTCCTGCAAGCCGTTGAGCAGGTAATTGCCGGCCTTGGGTTCATCTTCGACGACGAGAATGTTCATGGGCTTCTGCCTGGTTCGGGGTCAGCAGGATTGCGCGCCGCGCAGGCGGGCTACTGCGGCATGCCGCTGCCGCCAGTGTAGCCCGGTCATCCGCCGGTATGCAGGGATGACGATCAGTGATCATTGGTGCAACCGCTGCCCTGGACCAGGTAATCGAGCTCATGCTGGCGACCCTGATGGTCGAGGTAGTTCAGTTGGGCCGGGACGATGCCGCATTGTTGCGAAATGTCCGTTTCACCCAGCACTTTGGCGACGTCGAGGTGGACGAAGGCTGCATCCTTGTCGTGGATCACTGGGGCGGAGCTTTGGGTATCGGCAAATGCCGAGCCGGTTGCGAGGAGGGCGGCGAAACCGAGGATGTACATTTTCATGACGGTGATCTCTATTCAGGTTTGAGTGGGCTGTCGGCAGGTTGCCTGGCAGTGAGTTCAGGTTAACCAGGCGATCCGAACAGCCCACCAACAGCTCGATGACAAAGTTGTAATAAATGGCCGCCGGTTAAGGCTGGCGACCGGTGGCCGCAAGGATCAGGTCGGCGATTTCCTTCGAGTGGGACACCAGCGACAAGTGGCTCGACGGCAATTCGATGGTGGTGGCGCCCATGCGCTTGGCCAGGAAGCGCTCAAGGTCCGGGTTGATCGTCTGGTCCTGGCTGGAGACGGCGTACCACGACGGTTTGGTGTGCCAGGCCGCGGCGGTGGTGCGGTCGGTGAACAGGGTCTTGGCGATCGGTTGTTGCACGGCGAACAGCTGCATGGCTTTATCGTGAGGGACGTCGCCGGCGAAGTACTTGAGGAAGGCGTCTTGCTTGAGGCTGACGAAACCGTCGTGTTCTTCGGTACCGGCGCGTACCGGCATGGTCGGGTATTTGGCCGACAGTGCGACGAAATCTTCCCCGGCATCCGGCGCACGCGCGGCGACGTACACCAGCGAACTGACTTTCGGATTGACCCCGGCCTCGCTGACCACCGTGCCAGCGTAGGAGTGGCCGACCAGCACGGTCGGGCCGTCTTGCTGATCGAGCACGCGCTGGGTCGCGGCCACATCATCGGCCACCGACGTCAGCGGGTTTTGCACCGCCGTAACGTGCAGGCCGGCCGCCTGCAAGCGGCTGATCACATCCGCCCAACTGGAGCCATCGGCCCAGGAACCGTGCACCAGCACGACGTTGTTGGCCTTGACCGGTGCGGTCGTGGGGGCAGCCATGGCGGACCCGCTGCCCAGTACGAAGAGGCTGGCGGCGATCAGGCAGAGTTTGCTCAATGGATTCATGGTATCGACCCTTGTCATCATCAGTGGGAGGCGTGTCACCCGGTGCGGGTGACTGACGACTTCACTGTATGAAGCGAGGGTGCTGGCTACGCTGACAACTCGATGACAAGTCTGTAATGCAACAAGCCCTTCAGGTGTAGGCCAGCAATCGTCCGCAGAGGATCACGCTGACCCAAAGCGCGATGGAAAACAGGGCCTGCACCTTGGCCACGCCCGGTGCCGGGTTGGCGGTATTCCACGCCGTGACGGAACGGTACACGCCGACATGGAACAGCACGGCGTTGAAGCCCGCCGTGGCGATCAGGCACAGCTTGAGGATGAAAATGTCATTGGAGGCGAAGTCGTGAGGGTGGGCGGAAAACATCATCAGCCCGGCCGGAACGATCAACAGCAAAGCCGCAACGGACCATGGCAGGAGATGGCGGGCGAGGGCCGTCACCTGGATATTGCGTGATACGCCGAGTACCCGCAGGTCGAACATCAGCACCGAACCGACCAGTATCGTGAAGCCGAGGATGTGCACCACCTCCACCAACGGATACAGCCATAAATCACCGCGCATGGCTGAGCCAAGCGACGAATCATTGAGCCAGTCCATCCAGCCCTGGTTGGTTTGCATCAGCGCAACTCTATGGTTTTGTCGCCGATCGTGATGCGTTCTGCACGCAACTCATCGGGTTTGTTGCGGTTCTGATAACCGACCACGCTGGCTTGGGTGCCGACCGCCAGCATGTCCTTCGCCAGCCCACGGTTTTCCATGCGCGAGGGCGGCGCGAGCACCACATTCCAGGTCTTGTCCGCCGTCTTGAGGTTGACGAAGCCGTGGGGGTGGGAGTAACCGGACGCTTCAATGGTGCCGTTCAGTTGCAAGGGTTTGCTGGAGTCGTACTCGCTCCAGCCGTGATGGGCGAATGCCGCAGTGGCTACCAACAGCAATGACACGCCAAAGCCCTTGAGCATGTAATTCATGACGGGTTCTCCTGTTGCAGAGGTCTTGGGTCGACGTTTTTCAGGATAGTTGGCGCATTTCGCGGGCTGGAACACCCCGACCAAAAGAATGTTTCAGTCTGTGACGCAGGACTCGCAGGGCTCGGCAGGCCTTAGACGGAACCATGTTCTACGCTTACCCGCAGATGGCACCCATAAAAACAATGCTAGAGGGAGAGACACCATGTCCGCTTTGTTTCGTCGCGTCGGCCATTGCCTGGCTGCAGGCCTTGTTGCTGCCGCAATCAGCACCCCCGTGCTGGCGCTGGACACCGTCAAGTTCATGGCCCCCGGTTCCGTGGGCGGCGGTTATGACCAGACGGCCCGGGTGCTGGGCAAAGCCCTGATCGAGGCCAACGTCGCCAAGGCCGTCACCTTTGAGAACAAGGGGGGCGCGGGCGGTACGCTAGGGCTGGCGCAGTTTGCCAACAGCACCAAGGGCGACCCGAATGCGCTGCTGGTGGTCGGTGCGATCATGGTGGCGGGCATCGAGCAGAACAAACCGCAGATCAGCTTGAAGGACGTGACTCCGATCGCCCGGTTGTTCACCGAATACAACGTGCTCGCGGTGCGCAAGGATTCGCCGTACAAGACCCTCGATGACCTGATCAAGGATTTCAAGGCCAAGCCCACCAGCGTGACCTTTGGCGGTGGTTCCAAAGGCTCGATCGACCACATCGGCATCGCCGAACTGGCCGGCAAGCTGGATGTGCCGGTCAACAAGGTGAATTACATCGCCACCGGCGGTGGCGGTGAAATCGTCGCCCAGGCCCTGGGCGGCCAGATCAAGGTGATCACCGGCGGTTACGCCGAGCTGGGTCAATACATCAAGAACGGCCAGTTCCGCGTGCTCGCCATCGGTGCGCCCGAACGCGTGCCCGGGATCGACGCGCCGACCCTCAAGGAAAGCGGCTATGACGTGGTCATCGGCAACTGGCGCGGTGTCTATGGTGCCGCCGGCCTCACGCCCGAGCAGCGCAAGGAAGTGACCGACGCGGTGGTGGCCGCCAGCAAAAGCAAAGTCTGGCAGGACAACATCAAGACCAACGCCTGGACGGAGAGCGTGCTGACCGGTGACGATTTCGGCAAATTCGTCGACGAAGAACACGTGCGGTTGCGCGCGATGCTGGTCAAGGTCGGGTTGCTTTGAAATGGCCGGATCCCGCGCAGTCGTGCCGACCCAGTTGGCCATCGGCATCGGCCTGATTACCCTCAGCGTGGTGCTGGCAGTGGGCGCCTGGCGCTTTCCGCCGGAGATGGGCTTCGTGATTCTGCCGGCCTATGTCTACCCCTGGGTGGTCGCGGGGTTTCTCGGGGCAGTGGGCGTGTTGTTGAGTTATCAGGCGGTCAGCGGCGGTTTTCGCGAGCTGGATAACCAACAGGCGCACACAGTGGCGGGCGGCAAGGCCGGCGCAGCCTGGGTCACCGCAGGGTTGATCGGTGTGGCCGTGCTCATCAACGTCATCGGTTTCGTGCTGGCCGCCGGGCTGCTGTTCGCCTGTTCGGCCCGCGGTTTTGGCAGTCGTCATCCACTGCGCGACCTGGCGATCGGCATGGCCCTGACCCTGCCGATCTACTGGTTGTTCAACGCCGGGCTGGGGGTTTCCCTGCCGCCGCTGGTCAACGCCTGGATCTGATCCAAGGAGATCGACAGCATGGACATTCTCGCCAGCCTGGCGATGGGTTTTTCCGCAGCGCTGACGCCGATCAATCTGCTGTGGGGCTTCATCGGTTGCCTGCTGGGCACCGCCATTGGCGTATTGCCGGGCATCGGGCCGGCGCTGACGGTGGCCTTGCTGCTGCCGATCACTGCCAAGGTCGATCCCACCGGTGCGCTGATCATGTTCGCCGGGATCTATTACGGCGCGCAGTTCGGCGGTTCAACCACTTCGATCCTGCTCAATACGCCCGGTGAGTCGTCGTCCATGGTCACGGCCCTGGAAGGCAACCTGATGGCGCGTAATGGTCGGGCCGGGCCGGCGCTGGCCACGGCGGCGATCGGCTCCTTCGTCGCCGGCACCATTGCGACGGTGCTGCTGACCCTGTTCGCCCCGGTCGTGGCCAGGCTGGCGCTGAATTTCGGGCCGGCGGAATACTTCGCGATCCTGGTGCTGTCGTTCACCACGGTCTCGGCGGTACTTGGCGCCTCGATGCTGCGTGGTTTTGCTTCACTGGGGATCGGCTTGACCATCGGCATGATCGGCCTCGACTCGACGTCGGGCATTGCCCGCTACACCCTGGGCGTGCCCGAACTGGTGGATGGCATCGAGGTGGTGCTGGTGGCAGTCGGTCTGTTCGCGGTCGGTGAAGCCCTGTACAGCCTGCTTTATCAAACCGAGCAAGCGGAGGGCCGGCATCGCCTGACGTCATTGTGGATGACCCGCGCCGACTGGAAGCGCTCGGTACCGGCCTGGCTGCGGGGCACGCTGATCGGTTTCCCGTTTGGCTCGATCCCGGCGGGCGGCGCGGAGATCCCGACCTTCCTGTCCTATTCCACCGAACGCAAGCTGAGCAAATACCCCAAGGAGTTTTCCGCTAACAAGGGCGAGGGCGCCATCGAAGGGGTGGCCGGCCCCGAAGCGGCCAACAACGCCAGTGCCACTGGCTCGCTGGTGCCGTTGCTGACCCTGGGCATCCCGACCTCCGCCACGGCGGCGATCCTGTTGGCGGCGTTCCAGAACTACAACCTGCAACCGGGGCCGATGCTCTTCGAGACCTCCGCCGATTTGGTGTGGACCCTGGTGGCTTCGCTGTACATCGGCAACGTCATCCTGCTGGTGCTGAACCTGCCGCTGGTGGGCCTGTGGGTCAAGCTGCTGCAGATCCCCCGACCTTACCTGAACGCCGGGATCCTGGTGTTCGCCACCATCGGCGTCTACGGCATGCGCCATTCTTCCTTCGACCTGATGCTGATGCTGGGGATCGGCTGGGCCGGGGTGTTGATGCGCCGTTTCGATTTCCCGGTAGCGCCGGTGATCGTCGGCATGCTGCTGGGGCCGATGGCCGAGAAACAGCTGCGCAATGCCCTGTCGATCAGTGAGGGGGACTGGACGATATTCCTGACCCAGCCGATCTCGGCGGCGTTCATGGCGCTGACGTTGTTGGTGCTGGTGGTGCCACCGCTGTTGCATGCGCGTGGGATCAAGTTGCATGAAGATGACTGACGCGTCGGTCCCCCTGTAGGAGCAGCCGGTCGACGCTCGATTGCTCGCGAAAAACCTGAGAGCACCGCGGGGTGTCAGGCTCCCCGCGTCATCGTTGACCTCCATCGCGAGCAAGCTTGCTCCTACAGGTTGGAGGGTGTTCCTGCCTGCTCGGCAAACCACTGCAAGATCGCCCCGCACGCCGGATGCGCGGCCGCTGACGGCTGCAGGCACAGGGCGTAAATCCCCCGGGTCTTCAACGGCTCGCCAAACGGAATGACCAGCACGCCGCGTTCGATCGACTCGCCCGCCAGGGTCATGTCGGTCATGGCCACACCCAGCCCGCGGGCGGCGGCATCCAGTGCCAGTTCGTCGAGGTTGAAGGGAAGGTGGCGAAACTCGTCCAGTGACCTGCCGCCATTGGCGGCCAGCCAATACCGCCAGTCGTTCCTGTCGCTCGAACGGTGCAGCAGCGCAAAGCCGGCGAGATCCTCCTGTGAGGCCAGCGCCAGTCCGGGTGCACACACCGGCACCAGCGTTTCCTCGAACAGGGTCAGGCAATCCGTGGCCCCGGACGGTTCGGGCAGGTAGAGGATATAGGCGTCGCTGTCGCTGGCCGGTTCCACCACCTCGGTGGCGACGGTCTCGATCGCCAGCGATACCTGCGGATGATGGCGGTAGAAATCATTCAGCCGGGGCAACAGCCAGCGCACCGCCAGGGACACGTGCATGCGGATGCGGAACGGGCGCTTTTGCGGGGCGATCCGGTCTTCCAGCGCCTTGAGGTGTTCAAGGATGTGCCGCGCACTGGCGAGCACCTGTTCGCCTTCGGCTGTGAGCTGCAGGCTGCGGCTGGTCCTGAGGAACATCGAGGTGCCGAAGTGACTCTCCAATTGCTGGATTTTGCGGCTCACGGCGCTTTGGGTCAGGCACAGCGTTTGGGCGGCCTGGGTGAAGCTGCCGCAATCTGCGACCTCGACCAAGGCCTGCAGGCCCTGGAGCGAGGGCACGTGGCGAATGTTATCCATGCGTTTTCAGAATACCCGGATGATTTAATAACGTTGGTTGCCGATGCAATGTCCCTTTAGATTCTAGTCATAGCGGCCGTCATCTGAAACCACCCATGCAAATACAGCATGCGGTATTGCGAGAGGCCGGCACAACGACAGTCTACGAGGTGACGCATGGAAAACGTATGTGGCTGGATTGCACAAGCCGGGGACAGCCCGTTGCGCGATCCGCTCAAGGGCACGCAGCAGGCCGATTGGCTGGTGATCGGCGCCGGCATCACCGGGCTGAGTGCCGCTCACTCACTGGCTGAACTGCATCCCCAGGCTCGCATTGTGCTGGTCGACCGCCAGCGCGCCGCGCAAGGTGCATCGGCGCGCAACTCGGGATTCGTGGTCGCCCACGAACATCCCGGGCATGCCGAGTTGCAAGGCACCCCGGGATTCGCTGGCTACCAGGCCGATACCGCAATTGGCCGTACCGCCAGCGACGAGGTGCGCAAGCGCATTGCCCGGCACGGCATCGAATGCGATTTTCGCGAATCGGGCTATTTCTTTGCGGTGAGCGATCCGCGCAAGTTGACCCAGGTCGAGGCCAAGCTGCAGACCTTGTGTGCCGTGGGCGCCTCAGCGGAGTTTCTGCAAGGAGACCGGTTGCGCCAGAAGTTGGGAACCCGGCACTACCAGGCGGCGATCTGGTGCGGCAATGGCAATGCGCTGCTGCAACCGGCGAAATACGTCAAAGGGCTGCTCGATGCATTGCCGCCACAGGTGACCCTGTTTGAAAACACCGAGATCAGCGGCCTGCAGCGCCTGGGCAATGGCCGCATCCGCGCCAGCGGCGCCCATGGCTGCATCGAGGCCAGGCAAGTGCTGGTTTGCCTCAATGCCTTCATTCCCCGTTCCGGCATCAGTGACAGTGGCACCTTCGCGATGGAACTCAGCGCCAGCCTCACCCGGCCCCTGAGCGACGAAGAATTCCAGGCCCTTGGCGCCGTCGAACCCTGGGGCGTGCTGTCGACCCGCCCCCTGGGGGCCACGGTGCGCCTCACCCCGGATCGCCGGGTGATGATCCGCAACACCGCCGAATACCGCGCCCACGACTTGTCGCCCGGCGAACTGGCGACCCGCCGCCAGCACCATGTCCTGGGTTTGCAGCGTCGTTTCCCGATGTTGGGCGCGCAGGACATCCAATACACCTGGACCGGCCACCTCAGTGCTTCGCGCTCCGGGCAGCCGTATTTCGCCAAGGTCGAGGAGGGCGTGTTCGCCGTGGCCGGGTGCAACGGCTCCGGCGTGGCGCGCGGCACGTTGTGGGGACGGCTGCTGGCGGAGCTGGCATCGGGTATCGACTCGCCGCTCCTGCAATCGGTCAAAGGCCGCGCCCAGCCCGGCTGGCTGCCGCCCAAACCCTTGCTCGATATCGGTGCCATGCTGCGCATGCGCGTAGAGACGGCCCGGGCCAGAAGCGAAATCTAGAACACCGCCTTTCACATACAACAAAAGCACTTCAACACGAAGGTGATCGAACATGCGCGTCAATACTGTTTCCCTGGTGGCACTGCTCTCAACGTTGAGCGCCGCCGCCTACGCCGATGAAACCGTGAACATTTCCAACTGGAATGGCTACATCGCCGACGACACCCTGGCCACGTTCACCAAAGAAACCGGGATCAAGGCCACTTACGACATCCATGACAGCAACGAAGTGCTGGAATCGAAGCTGATGACCGGCAATACCGGGTATGACGTGGTCAGCCCGTCGAACCATTTCCTCTCGCGCCTGATCAAGGCCGGTGCCATCCAGAAGCTCGACAGGAGCCAGCTCCCGGGCTGGAGCAACCTCGACCCGGTGCTGATGAAAAAGCTCGAGGTCAACGACCCCGGCAACCAGTACGGTTATCCCTACATGTGGGGCACCGCGGGCATTGGTTATAACGTCGAGAAGATCAAGGCGATCTTCGGCAACACCGACGTGACCCGATCCTGGAGTCTGTTTTTCGATGAAGCCAATATCAGGAAGCTCAGCGAATGTGGCGTGGCGATCATCGACAACCCGACGCAAGTGCTGCCGATCACCCTCAACTACCTGGGGTTGCCGCCCCACAGCCACACGCCTGCCGACTACAAGAAAGCCGAACAGGCGCTGCTGAAGATCCGGCCTTACGTCCAGTATTTCCACGCCTCCAAATACATCAGCGACCTGGCCAACGGCAACGTCTGCGCGGTGATCGGCTTCAACGGCGACATCGTGCAGGCAGCCGCCAGCGCCAAGGAGGCGAAAAACGGCATCGACATTGCCTATTCGATCCCGGATGAGGGCTCCACCCTGTGGTTCGACATGGTGGTCATGCCCAAGAACGCGCCGCACCAGAAGAACGGCTACTCCTACATGAACTACCTGCTGCAACCGCAGGTCATCGCCAACATCAGCAACAGCATCCATTACGCCAACCCCAACAGCGCAGCGGACGTTGATGTGGTGCCGGCGGTGAAGCAGGACCTGGCGATCTACCCGCCCAAGGCAGTGATGGACAAGCTGTTCACGGTAGAAGACCTGCCAGCCTCCATCGCCCGCTTGACCACGCGGCTGTGGACCAAGTTGAAGACCAATACCTGATTGCTGGCAAGCCAGCTCCTACAGGATTTGCGGGGAGCATGTTGAATGGTGCATTACGCGCATCTGTAGGAGCCGGCTTGCTGGCGATGCGATGGTGGCCGTGACGCCGCCATCGCTGGCAAGCCAGCTCCTACAGGATTTGTGAATGC
>NZ_JAXDEO010000087.1:0-18502 GCF_035064975.1 Pseudomonas sp. YuFO20 | reverse complement strand
AGGCTGCGATCTTTTGATCTTCAAAATCAAGATCAAAAGATCGCAGCCTGCGGCAGCTCCTACAGGGGATATCGGTTTCCCGCAGAACTGCCTACAAGCGCTCGCGACAGTTTAAACTGCGCCTTTGCGACCCTATATGTCGCATTGCCGTAAACCCGTGGAAAACCGGGGTTTGCGCTATAAGAAGTTGTCGCTTGGCGGCAAGGCCGGGCTGAAAACTGTCCTTACAATCCCCCCATCGCTCGCCAGTTTCAGGCGGGTGTTTTCTCTTCAGGAGACTCCGATGTCCGTTGAGCACGCTGCGGTACAACGCGCCGATTTCGATCAGGTTATGGTTCCCAACTACGCGCCTGCCGCCTTCATTCCAGTGCGTGGCGCCGGTTCCCGCGTCTGGGACCAGTCCGGTCGCGAGCTGATCGATTTCGCCGGCGGTATTGCCGTCAACGTATTGGGCCACGCACATCCGGCGCTGGTCGGAGCCTTGACCGAGCAGGCCAACAAGCTGTGGCACGTGTCCAACGTGTTCACCAATGAGCCGGCCCTGCGCCTGGCCCACAAGCTGGTCGATGCCACCTTTGCCGAGCGTGCCTTCTTCTGCAACTCCGGCGCCGAAGCCAACGAAGCGGCCTTCAAGCTGGCCCGTCGTGTTGGTTTCGACCGCTTCGGCAGCGAGAAGTACGAAATCATCGCCGCGCTCAACAGCTTCCACGGTCGTACCCTGTTCACCGTCAACGTTGGTGGCCAGTCGAAGTACTCCGACGGCTTCGGTCCGAAGATCACCGGTATCACTCACGTGCCGTACAACGATCTGGCCGCGCTGAAAGCCGCCATTTCCGACAAGACCTGCGCTGTGGTCCTGGAGCCGATCCAGGGCGAGAGCGGTGTGATTCCGGCCGAACTGGAATACCTGCAAGGTGCCCGCGAACTCTGCACCGCGCACAACGCGCTGCTGATCTTCGACGAAGTGCAGACCGGCATGGGCCGTACCGGCCATCTGTTTGCGTACCAGCATTACGGCGTGACCCCGGACATCCTGACCAGCGCCAAGAGCCTGGGCGGCGGTTTCCCGATCGCGGCCATGCTGACCACCGAAGACCTGGCCAAACATCTGGTCGTCGGTACCCACGGCACTACCTACGGCGGCAACCCGCTGGCATGCGCGGTCGCCGAAGCGGTGATCGACGTGATCAACACCCCTGAAGTGCTGGCCGGCGTCAACGCCAAGCACGACAAGTTCAAGGCGCGCCTTGAGCAGATCGGCGAGAAATACGGCCTGTTCACCCAGGTGCGTGGCATGGGCCTGTTGATCGGTTGCGTCCTGAGCGAGGCCTGGAAAGGCAAGGCCAAGGACATCTTCAACGCCGCCGAGCGTGAAGGCCTGATGGTGCTGCAAGCCGGCCCGGATGTGGTGCGTTTCGCCCCGAGCCTGGTGGTGGAAGACGCGGACATCGATGAAGGCCTGGACCGTTTCGAACGCGCTGCGGCAAAACTGACGCAAGCCTGATAGACCCTTCGACGCCTGCAAGTCAGGCGTCGAACCCAATTTTTATGCCGGACCGGATCAAATGTGGGAGCGGGCTTGCTCGCGAAAGCGGTGCATCAGTCGACACTTTGGCTGATTGACCCACCGCATTCGCGAGCAAGCCCGCTCCCACACTGGACTGAGTTTTTTCAGTAAGGGGCCGGCTTATTTTCCTCAAAAGAGTTTTTAAAAAGGAGTGACACCATGCTGGTGATGCGCCCCGCGCAAATGGCTGATCTGGGCGAGGTACAGCGTCTGGCTGCGGACAGCCCGATTGGTGTCACTTCCTTGCCGGATGACGTTGAACGCCTGAGCGACAAGATCGCCGCGAGCGAAGCCTCGTTCGCCGCCGAAGTCAGCTTCAACGGTGAAGAGAGCTATTTCTTCGTGCTCGAAGACACGGCCACCGGCAAGTTGGTGGGCTGTTCGGCCATCGTCGCTTCGGCGGGTTATTCCGAGCCGTTCTACAGTTTCCGTAATGAAACCTTCGTGCACGCCTCCCGCGAGCTGAAGATTCATAACAAGATCCACGTGCTCTCCCAGTGCCACGACCTGACCGGCAACAGCCTGCTGACCAGTTTCTACGTGCAGCGCGAGCTGGTGGGTTCGCCCTGGGCCGAGCTCAATTCCCGTGGCCGCCTGCTGTTCGTCGCCAGCCACCCGGAGCGTTTCGCCGATTCGGTGGTGACCGAGATCGTCGGTTACAGCGATGAAAATGGCGACTCGCCGTTCTGGGATGCCATCGGTCGCAACTTCTTCGACCTCAACTACGCCGAAGCCGAGCGTCTGTGTGGCCTGAAGAGCCGGACCTTCCTCGCCGAACTGATGCCGCACTACCCGATCTACGTGCCACTGCTGCCGGACTCCGCCCAGGAAGCCATGGGCCAGGTGCACCCACGGGCGCAGATCACCTTCGACATCCTGATGCGCGAAGGCTTCGAAACCGATCACTACATCGACATCTTCGACGGCGGCCCGACCCTGCATGCCCGTGTCTCGGGGATCCGTTCGATCGCCCAGAGCCGCGTGGTGCCGGTGAAGATCGGCGAGCCGGTCAAAGGCGTCGGTCGCCAGTATCTGGTCGCCAATGCCCAGTTGCAGGACTACCGCGCGGTCATGCTCGAGCTTGACTACGCGCCGGGCAAGCCGGTGACCCTGGACCTGGAAACGGCCGAAGCCCTGGGCGTCGGTGAAGGTGCCAGCGTGCGCCTGGTGGCGGTTTAACACCTGCTTCAAAGAATGCTTGGAAAGTAGCGAGTTTCGCGGGTGGCGCAAGCGGCCCGATTGAGGAGATAGCATGATCGTTCGTCCCGTACGCAGCAGCGATTTACCCGCTCTGATCGACCTGGCCCGCAGCACCGGCACCGGCCTGACCACCTTGCCGGCCAACGAAGAGCGTCTGGCCCACCGGGTCGGCTGGGCCGAGAAGACCTTTCGCGGCGAAGCCGGGCGGGGCGATGCGGACTACCTGTTCGTGCTCGAAGACGACAATGGCCGAGTGGTGGGCATTTCCGCCATCGCTGGCGCCGTCGGCCTGCGTGAGCCCTGGTACAACTTCCGGGTCGGCCTGACGGTCAGCGCTTCGCAAGAGCTGAACATCTATCGCGAAATTCCGACCCTGTTCCTGGCCAACGACCTGACCGGCAATTCCGAGCTGTGCTCGCTGTTCCTGCACGCCGATTACCGCAGTGGCCTCAACGGCCGCATGTTGTCCAAGGCGCGGATGCTGTTCATCGCCGAATTTCCACAACTGTTCGGTAACAAGATCATCGCCGAGATGCGCGGTGTTTCCGACGAAGCCGGGCGCTCGCCATTCTGGGAAAGCCTGGGCCGCCACTTCTTCAAGATGGAATTCAGCCAGGCTGACTACCTGACCGGCGTGGGCAACAAGGCGTTCATCGCCGAATTGATGCCGAAGTTCCCGCTGTACACCTGCTTCCTGTCGCCGGACGCGCGCAACGTGATCGGCCAGGTGCACCCGGACACCGAGCCTGCGTTGTCGATGCTCAAGAGCGAAGGCTTCAGCTATCAAGGCTACGTCGACATCTTCGACGCCGGCCCGGCCATCGAGTGCGAAACCGGCAAGATCCGCGCCGTGCGCGACAGCCAGGCACTGGTGCTCGCCGTCGGCACGCCGGGCGACGACGCCACGCCGTTCATCATTCACAACCGCAAGCGCGAAGACTGCCGCATCACCGCTGCTCCGGCACGTCTCGCCGCCGGCACGCTGGTGGTCGATCCGCTGACCGCCAAACGTCTTCAACTCAACGCTGGCGATCAAGTGCGCGCCGTGGCGTTGTCCGCTGCTCGGGAGTCGAAATAATGAAGTCGCTATACATTGCAGGTGAATGGTTGGCAGGTGGGGGCGAAGCCTTTGAGTCGCTGAACCCGGTGACCCAGCAAGTGTTGTGGTCCGGCACCGGTGCCACCGTCGATCAGGTCGAGTCGGCCGTGCAGGCTGCACGCCAGGCGTTCCCGACCTGGGCCCGGCGCACCCTGGAAGAGCGCATTGCGGTGCTGGAAGCCTTTGCCACATCCCTGAAAAGTCATGCAGACGAACTGGCCCACGCCATTGGCGAGGAAACCGGCAAGCCCCTGTGGGAGTCGGCCACCGAAGTCACCAGCATGGTCAACAAGATTGCCATCTCGGTGCAGAGCTACCGCGAGCGCACCGGCGAGAAGAGCGGCCCGCTGGGCGACGCCACCGCAGTGCTGCGCCACAAGCCCCACGGCGTGGTGGCGGTATTCGGCCCTTACAACTTCCCGGGCCACTTGCCCAACGGGCATATCGTGCCGGCGCTGCTGGCCGGTAACAGCGTGCTGTTCAAGCCGAGTGAGCTGACGCCGAAAGTCGCCGAGCTGACGGTCAAATGCTGGATCGAAGCCGGATTGCCGGCGGGCGTCCTGAACCTGCTGCAGGGCGCGCGCGAAACCGGTATCGCCCTGGCGGCGAACCCGGGCATCGACGGCCTGTTCTTCACTGGTTCCAGCCGCACGGGCAATCACCTGCACCAGCAATTTGCCGGTCGCCCGGACAAGATCCTCGCGCTGGAGATGGGTGGTAACAACCCGCTGGTGGTGGATCAGGTCGCCGATCTCGATGCTGCTGTGTACACCATCATCCAGTCGGCGTTCATCTCTGCCGGCCAGCGCTGCACCTGTGCCCGCCGCTTGCTGGTGCCGCAGGGCGCCTGGGGCGACACATTGCTGGCGCGCCTGGTGGCGGTCAGTGCGTCGATTGAAGTCGGTGCGTTCGATCAGCAGCCGGCGCCGTTCATGGGCTCGGTGATTTCCCTTGGCGCGGCGAAAGCCTTGATGGATGCCCAGGAACACCTGCTGGCCAACGGCGCCGTGGCATTGCTGGAAATGACCCAGCCCCAGGCCCAGGCCGCCTTGCTGACCCCGGGCATTGTGGATGTGACGGCGGTCGCCGATCGCCCGGACGAAGAGCTGTTCGGCCCGCTGTTGCAAGTGATCCGCTACGTTGATTTTGAAGCGGCGATCGCTGAAGCCAACGACACTGAATACGGTTTGGCCGCTGGCCTGTTGTCGGATTCCGAAGCGCGTTACCAGCAATTCTGGCTGGAAAGCCGCGCGGGCATCGTCAACTGGAACAAACAACTGACCGGTGCCGCGAGCAGCGCGCCCTTCGGCGGTGTCGGCGCCTCGGGCAACCATCGCGCCAGCGCCTACTACGCGGCGGATTACTGCGCGTACCCGGTGGCCTCGCTGGAAACGCCGAGCCTGACTTTGCCAGCGGCCCTGACGCCTGGCGTGAAAATGGCGTGATGCCCATTCGCGAGCAAGCCCGCTCCCACAAAGGGAAATGCATTCCAATGTGGGAGCGGGCTTGCTCGCGAAGGCCGCGACTCGGTCTAAAAGAATAGTTACCAGAAGCCTAAAACAACAGATTCTCGTGGAGCCTCGCTGATGAAATCCTATGAAGTCAATTTTGACGGTCTAGTGGGGCCGACCCATAACTACGGCGGCCTGTCCTACGGCAACGTCGCGTCCCAGAGCAACAGCCAGCAGTCTTCGAATCCGAAGGAAGCGGCGCTGCAAGGCCTGGCGAAAATGAAAGCGCTGATGGACATGGGCTTTCAGCAAGGCGTGCTGGCACCGCAGGAACGCCCGGACGTGGCCGCCTTGCGCCGCCTGGGTTTCAGCGGCACCGACGCGCAAGTGATCGAGCGTGCCGCCAAAGAAGCGATGCCATTGCTGGTGGCCAGTTGCTCGGCATCGAGCATGTGGGTGGCCAACGCTGCCACCGTCAGCCCGAGCGCCGACACCGCGGATGGCCGCGTGCATTTCACCGCCGCCAACCTGAACTGCAAGTACCACCGCAGCATCGAGCATCCGACCACCAGCCGCGTGCTGGGCGCGATGTTCGCCGACCAGAAGCACTTCGCCCACCACGCCGCGTTGCCGGCCGTGGCGCAGTTCGGTGACGAAGGCGCGGCCAACCACACCCGTTTCTGCCGTGCGTACGGCGAAGCCGGCGTCGAGTTCTTCGTGTTTGGTCGCAGTGCCTTCGACACCCGTTACCCGGCACCGCAAAAGTACCCGGCGCGCCAGACCCTCGAAGCGTCCCAGGCGGTCGCTCGCCTGCACGGCCTGAGCGATGACGGCGTGGTCTACGCCCAGCAGAACCCGTCGGTGATCGACCAGGGCGTGTTCCACAATGACGTGATTGCCGTGGGTAATGGCGAAGTGCTGTTCTATCACGAGGACGCTTTCCTCGAGACCGACAAGATGCTCGCCGAACTGCAAAGCAAACTCGCCAGGGTCGGTGGGAAATTTCAGTCAGTGTGCGTTCCGCGTTCCGCAGTAAGCGTCGAAGACGCGGTTCGTTCCTACCTGTTCAATAGCCAACTGCTGTCGCGTCCTGACGGCTCCATGCTGTTGATCGTGCCGGAAGAATGCCGTGGCAACGAGCGCGTATGGCAATACCTGCAGGGTCTGACCAGCTCCGGCGGCCTGATCCGCGAAGTGAAAGTCTTCGATCTCAAGCAGAGCATGCAGAACGGCGGTGGGCCTGCTTGCCTGAGGTTGCGTGTCGCGCTCAACGAAACCGAACTGGCGGCGGTCAACCCAGGGGTTATCATGACGGCACCGTTGTACGGCACTCTGACCGAATGGGTCGAGAAGCATTACCGCGACCGCATGACCGAAAACGATCTGGCGGACCCGCAATTGCTGCTTGAGTGCCGGACGGCACTGGATGAACTGACGCAAATCCTTAAACTGGGCGCGGTTTATCCATTCCAGATCAATTGAAAGTCTCAAACGAGAGCGTAAAAACATGAGCGATACCCTGCAGCTGATCCTTGAAGACACCGACGGCACGCAACTGGAAACCTCCTGCACCCGCGTCGCGGTCATGTGGCAAGGCAAAGAGCTGTGGATCCAGCAGGACGGCCGTGGCCAGTTGCTGATCGGCGTGGACGTCGAAGAAGGCGACGCCGAATACGCCAACCTGCTGTTGCGCCCATTGGCGACTAATCTGGTAAGTCTGCAACTGGAGATGGAACCGGCTGACCTGGGTGACGACGAGGACCACGTTCACGGCCCGGATTGCAATCACGACCATTAAGGAAACGCTCTATGCTCGCCCTCGGCAAACTGCTTGAACTGACCCTCGCCGGCCGCGAACCGGCGGAGAAGACTCAACTGACTGTCGAAGGCGTGCGCATGCGCTGGTTGAGCGAAGGTGCGCTGGAAGTCCGGCCACCTGAAGTACGCGACAACGGCCTGGACCTGCTGTTATCGGCCGGTATCCACGGCAACGAAACAGCGCCGATCGAACTGCTCGATCGCCTGTTGCATGACATCGCCCGCGGCGACTTGAAGCCGCGTGCCCGAATTCTGTTCCTGTTCGGCAACCCCGAAGCGATTCGCAAGGGTGAGCGTTTCGTCGAGCAGGACGTCAATCGGCTGTTCAACGGCCGTCACGAACAAAGCAGTGGCTCCGAAGCCCTGCGCGCCTGTGAGCTGGAACGCCTGGCGGCTAGTTTCTTCAGCCTGCCGGATCGCCAGCGACTGCACTACGACCTGCACACGGCGATTCGTGGTTCGAAAATCGAACAGTTCGCCTTGTACCCCTGGAAAGAAGATCGCCAGCATTCGCGCCAGGAGTTGGCCCGTCTGCGCGCCGCCGGCATGGAGGCGGTGCTGTTGCAGAACAAGCCGTCCATCGTCTTCAGTTCCTACACCTACGACAAGCTCGGTGCCGAGGCCTTCACCCTTGAACTGGGCAAGGCGCGGCCGTTCGGGCAGAACGACGGGGTGAATGTCACTCGGCTGGAAACCCGCCTCAAACAGATCATCGAAGGCACCGAGCCCGAGATGGCTGAAGAGGCGCTGGACGGTTTGCAGCTGTTCAGCGTGGCACGGGAAATCATCAAGCACAGCGACAGCTTCCGCCTGAACCTGCCCGTGGACATCGAGAACTTTTCACAGCTGGAAGTGGGTTACCTGCTGGCGGAAGACATCGCCAATACGCGCTGGATCATCGAGGAGGAGGGCGCCCGGATCATCTTCCCGAACCCCAAGGTGAAAAACGGCCTGCGCGCCGGCATCCTGATCGTGCCGACCACCGACGATAACCTGGCCTAATCACAACACATGACAAATGTGGGAGCGGGCTTGCTCGCGAAGGCGGAATGACAGTCAACACATCCGTTGAATGTTAAAACGCTTTCGCGAGCAAGCCCGCTCCCACATTGAATGTGGGTGAAGTCCAAGACCCCACCCAAACCTCTTTGGTGTTTAGACGGCTACCGCGCGCGGCTCGGTGCGACGCAGGGCGCGAATCTTGCTCAGCGTATCCGCACACGTCTTCGCCGCTTCCTGACCTTTGTGCACGAAGTGATCGAAGAAGAACTTATGATGCAATTCTTCACCGGCATGGAAGTGGTGCGGGGTCAGGGACACCGAGAACACCGGCACTTCGGTTTCCAGTTGAACCTGCATCAGGCCGCTGACCACTGACTGGGCGACGAACTCGTGACGGTAGATCCCGCCGTCCACCACCAGGGCTGCGGCGACGATGCCGGCATAACGGCCGGTCTTGGCCAGCAACTTGGCGTGCAGGGGCATTTCAAAGGCGCCGCCGACTTCGAAGAAATCGATGTCGGATTCCTGATAACCCTGGGCAATCATTTCAGCGACGAAGCCTTTACGGCTCTGGTCGACAATATCCTTGTGCCAGCAGGCCTGGATAAACGCTACGCGCTCGCCGTGATGGTGTTTGCTTTTGCTGTCGATTGCGGTGGGTTGCATGTTCTGATTCCTGTTTGTGTGAAAAACAGGGCTTATGAATCGAATGGGATTTTAGGGTACGCACGCTCGCACGAGTGCTGCGGACGGCCCTTTTGCGCCAATCCCGTTCTCTCTTCATCCGGACTATGACCGTCGGCCCCGGAATCACACCGGGTCTGCTGACCTTGTCGCCACTCACGGCAAAGGCCGTGTCTGACACCAAGCGCTCGCGGGCTATGCGTGTTGCACGCAATTACCGCCGGTGGGGAGTTGCACCCCGCCCTGAGAACGTTTTGCTGCCAGATTGTTTGGCAGCGCAGCGTTTTTATCACATATTTCCTACGCGCGCATCGGTGCTTTCGGATGATTGTTATCGAGTTTTCCGTTGCATAAGGGTTGATTATTCATCGTCTTGACCGCAGTAATCCCTACCTGAACGCGATTTCCCCTGTTTACGAGGCCCGAGTCATGAGTGTGATTGATCTTCGCAGCGACACCGTCACCCAACCCTCCACCGGCATGCTCGAGGCGATGGCCACTGCCGCCACCGGTGACGATGTGTATGGCGAAGATCCGACGGTCAACCGCCTGGAAGCCGAACTGGCAGACCGCCTGGGGTTTGCTGCCGCACTGTTTGTCCCGACGGGCACCATGAGCAACCTGCTGGGCTTGATGGCCCATTGCGAGCGCGGTGACGAATACATCGTCGGTCAGCAGGCGCACACCTATAAGTACGAAGGTGGCGGAGCGGCGGTACTCGGCTCGATCCAGCCGCAGCCGCTGGAAGTGCAGGCCGATGGCTCGCTGGACCTTTCCCAGATTGCCGCGGCGATCAAGCCGGACGATTTCCATTTCGCCCGCACCCGTTTGCTGGCGTTGGAAAACACCATGCAGGGCAAGGTCCTGCCCCTGGAATACCTGGCCCGGGCCCGCAGCTTTACCCGTGAGCACGGGTTGCAACTGCACCTGGACGGCGCGCGGCTGTACAACGCAGCGGTGAAGCTGGGTGTCGATGCCCGGGAAATCACCCGGCATTTCGATTCAGTCTCGGTGTGCCTGTCCAAAGGCCTGGGCGCCCCGGTGGGTTCGGTGCTGTGTGGCTCGGTCGAATTGATCGGCAAGGCCCGACGCCTGCGCAAGATGGTCGGCGGCGGCATGCGCCAGGCCGGGATTCTGGCGGCGGCAGGCCTGTACGCGCTGGAGCATAACGTTCAGCGCCTGGCCGACGACCACGCCAACGCCCAATTGCTCGCCGAAGGCCTGCGAGAAGCAGGGTTTGAAGTCGAGCCGGTGCAGACCAACATGGTGTACGTCGCCATCGGCGACAAGGCCGAGGCACTCAAGGCGTTCGCCGCCGAGCGCGGGATCGTGCTCAGTGCTGCCGCGCGCTTGCGATTGGTCACGCACATGGACGTCAGCCGCGGGCAAATCGAGCAGGTCGTCGCGACATTCGTCGACTTTTCCAGTAAGTGATAGCGTTAGCGCTCCAATTGACCGTTTCTATCGTATAAACACGCTGTACCCCGCGCGCAGGGCCGATATAATGCGGCCCTTTGCCGTCGCTTCGTCTGTTGACGTTTCGAACAGGCCTTTGGCCGCAGCCTCCGTGGAAGAACCTAATGAAAAGCGCAGAAATCCGTGAAGCCTTCCTTCGCTTCTTCGAAGAGCAAGGCCACACCCGTGTAGCCTCCAGCTCTTTGATTCCGGGCAACGACCCAACCCTGCTGTTCACCAACGCGGGGATGAACCAGTTCAAG
Source organism: Pseudomonas sp. YuFO20 (assembly GCF_035064975.1). Lineage (NCBI taxonomy): Bacteria > Pseudomonadati > Pseudomonadota > Gammaproteobacteria > Pseudomonadales > Pseudomonadaceae > Pseudomonas > Pseudomonas sp. YuFO20. The sequence continues at coordinate 7,963 of NZ_JAXDEO010000087.1, read as the reverse complement.
GACTGCTTCCTGGGCCAGGAAAAGCGCGCGTACACCCGTGCCGTTTCCAGCCAGAAATGCGTGCGCGCCGGCGGCAAGCACAACGACCTGGAAAACGTCGGTTATACCGCCCGTCACCACACCTTCTTCGAAATGCTGGGTAACTTCAGCTTCGGTGACTACTTCAAGCGTGACGCCATCACCTACGCCTGGAACTTCCTGACCTCCGACAAGTGGCTGAACCTGCCCAAGGAAAAGCTTTGGGTCACCGTCTACGCCAGCGATGACGAGGCGTACGACATCTGGACCAAGGAAATCGGGGTGCCGGCCGAGCGCATGGTGCGTATTGGCGACAACAAAGGCGCGCCTTACGCGTCCGACAACTTCTGGACCATGGGCGATACCGGCCCGTGCGGTCCTTGCACCGAGATTTTCTACGATCACGGCGCCGACATCTGGGGTGGTCCACCGGGTTCGCCGGAAGAAGACGGCGACCGCTACATCGAAATCTGGAACAACGTGTTCATGCAGTTCAACCGCACCGCCGATGGCGTGTTGCACCCGCTGCCAGCGCCGTCGGTGGACACCGGCATGGGCCTGGAGCGGATCAGTGCCGTGCTGCAGCACGTTCACTCGAACTATGAAATCGACCTGTTCCAGAGCCTGCTGAGCGCATCGGCCAAGGCCATCGGTTGCACCAACGACAACCAGGCTTCCCTGAAAGTCGTGGCTGACCACATTCGTTCCTGCGGTTTCCTGATTGCCGATGGCGTGCTGCCATCCAACGAAGGACGTGGCTATGTGCTGCGCCGCATCATTCGTCGCGCTTGCCGTCACGGCAACAAGCTGGGCGCCAAGGGCAGCTTCTTCTATCAGATCGTCGCGGCCCTGGTCGCCGAGATGGGCGAAGCCTTCCCTGAGCTGAAATCCCAGCAGGCGCACATCGAGCGCGTGCTCAAAGCCGAAGAAGAGCAATTCGCCAAGACCCTGGAGCAGGGCCTGAAAATCCTCGAGCAGGATCTGGCCGAGCTCAAGGGCGACGTGGTTCCGGGCGATGTCGTGTTCAAGCTCTACGACACCTACGGTTTCCCGATGGACCTGACGGGCGACATCGCTCGCGAGCGCAGCCTGACCATCGACGAAGCCGGTTTCGAGCGCGAGATGGAAGCCCAGCGCGTGCGTGCACGTTCGGCCAGTTCCTTCGGCATGGACTACAACAGCCTGGTCAAGGTTGATGTCGATACCGAATTCACCGGTTACAGCGCCCACAGCGGTTCGGCCAAGATCGTTGCCATCTATAAAGACGGGCAGTCGGTCGACGTACTGAGCGAAGGCCAAGAGGGCGTGATCGTTCTCGATCAGACGCCGTTCTATGCCGAATCCGGTGGTCAGATTGGTGATTGCGGTTTCCTCCAGGCTGGCGCTGCGCGTTTCGACGTGCGCGACACCACCAAGACCGGCGGTGCGTTCCTGCACCACGGTGTGCTGGACTCGGGCAGCCTGATCGTTGGCTCGCCAGTTCAAGCGCAGGTGGATGCCGACGTGCGCCACGCCACCTCGCTGAACCACTCCGCGACTCACTTGCTGCACGCCGCATTGCGTCAGGTGCTGGGCGATCACGTTCAGCAGAAAGGCTCGCTGGTCGACAGTCAGCGCCTGCGCTTCGACTTCAGCCACTTCGAAGCCATCAAGCCTGAACAGCTCAAAGCGCTGGAAGACATCGTCAACGCCGAGATTCGCAAGAACTCCGAAGTTGAAACCGAAGAAACCGACATCGAAACCGCCAAGCAGAAAGGCGCCATGGCGCTGTTCGGCGAAAAATACGGCGACAACGTGCGCGTGCTGAGCATGGGCGACTTCTCCGTCGAACTGTGCGGCGGTATCCACGCCAACCGTACCGGCGACATCGGCCTGTTGAAAATCATCAGCGAAGGCGGTGTGGCTTCGGGTGTGCGTCGTATCGAAGCGGTCACTGGTGCTGCGGCACTGGCCTACTTGAACGCGGCGGAAGAGCAACTCAAGGAAGCGGCCAGCCTGGTCAAGGGCAGCCGCGACAACCTGATCGACAAGCTGTCGGCTGTGCTGGAGCGCAACCGTCTGCTGGAGAAGCAACTCGAGCAGTTGCAAGCCAAGGCCGCCAGTGCGGCGGGTGACGACCTGTCGGCGCAAGCCCAGGAGGTCAAGGGCGTGAAAGTGCTGGCCGTGCGTCTGGACGGTCAGGATGGCAAGGCGCTGCTGGCGCTGGTCGATCAACTGAAAAACAAACTCGGCCGCGCAGTGATCCTGCTCGGCAGTGTCCATGAGGAGAAGGTCGTTCTGGTTGCAGGCGTAACCAAAGACCTGACTGGCCAACTCAAAGCCGGTGATTTGATGAAGCAAGCCGCTGCGGCAGTGGGCGGGAAGGGCGGTGGTCGTCCAGACATGGCGCAAGGCGGCGGTACCGACGCTGGCGCCCTGGACGCGGCACTGGCGCTGACCGTTCCGTTTGTAGAGCAGGGTTTATAAGGCAGTGCCTGCGGCCCGCAGTCTAGTGGCGGGCCGCAACGCTGTTTGAGTGATTATTTGGGCGCCCTTCATGGGCAGAGGCGGCTTTGAAATGGCTTTGATCGTACAGAAATTTGGAGGCACCTCGGTCGGCACCGTCGAGAGAATCGAGCAGGTTGCCGACAAGGTTAAGAAATTCCGCGATGCCGGCGATGACCTGGTGGTTGTGCTGTCTGCAATGAGCGGCGAAACCAACCGTCTGATCGATCTGGCCAAGCAAATCAGTGGCGGCGATCAACCGGTTCCTCGCGAGCTGGACGTGATCGTTTCCACCGGTGAGCAGGTGACGATTGCCCTGTTGGCCATGGCGCTGATGAAGCGCGGTGTGCCTGCAGTGTCCTACACCGGCAACCAGGTACGGATCCTGACGGATAGCGCGCACAATAAAGCGCGTATCCTGCAGATCGACGACCAGAAGATTCGCGGCGACCTGAAGGCCGGTCGCGTGGTGGTTGTCGCCGGTTTCCAGGGCGTCGACGAGCACGGCAATATCACCACCCTCGGTCGTGGCGGTTCCGACACCACCGGCGTGGCCCTGGCGGCAGCCTTGAAGGCTGACGAGTGCCAGATCTACACCGACGTCGATGGCGTCTACACCACTGACCCGCGCGTCGTGTCCGTGGCCCAGCGCCTGGACAAGATCACCTTCGAAGAGATGCTGGAAATGGCCAGCCTCGGTTCCAAGGTGCTGCAGATTCGCGCGGTGGAGTTCGCCGGCAAGTACAACGTCCCGCTGCGCGTACTGCACAGCTTCAAGGAGGGTCCGGGCACCCTCATTACTATTGATGAAGAGGAAACCATGGAACAGCCGATCATTTCCGGTATCGCTTTCAACCGCGATGAAGCCAAGCTGACCATCCGTGGCGTGCCAGACATCCCGGGCGTTGCCTTCAAGATTCTCGGCCCGATCAGCGCCGCGAACATCGAAGTCGACATGATCGTGCAGAACGTTGCGCACGATAACACCACCGACTTCACCTTCACCGTGCACCGCAATGACTACCAGGCGGCGCAGACCGTGCTGGAAAAGACCGCCAGTGAGCTGGGTGCCCGTGAAGTCATCGGCGACACCAAGATCGCCAAGGTGTCGATCGTCGGCGTTGGCATGCGCTCCCACGCGGGCGTCGCCAGCCGCATGTTCGAAGCACTGGCCAAGGAAACCATCAACATCCAGATGATCTCCACGTCGGAAATCAAGGTCTCCGTCGTGATCGAAGAGAAGTACCTGGAACTGGCTGTGCGCGCCTTGCACACGGCTTTCGAACTGGACGCACCGGTCCGCCAGGGCGAGTGATGCGTTTGCCAAAGGGCGCGGTCTGACCGCGCCCTTTGTTTTTTTGCAAGGCGCGACCCCAAGGCTGTTCTTTTGCTCGCGCTGGTCAATACTCAGGCATGTAGGCCAACGACCATTCTGGTTGTAGGTCGAGTGCCTTTTTTTTGCAGACTGTTGTCCCTGAAAATGTAATGCGTGAGGAGAAAGGTATGCTGATTCTGACTCGTCGGTGCGCAGAAAGCCTGATTATTGGTGATGGCGAAATCACCGTGACCGTGCTCGGCGTCAAAGGAAATCAAGTGCGTATCGGTGTCAACGCCCCGAAAGAGGTTGCGGTCCACCGTGAGGAAATTTACCTGCGTATAAAGAAAGAGAAGGACGAAGAACCAAGCCATTAATTTTTATCGTTTTTTATGTTTGCAAACGGGGAAAAGGTTGGTTAAGATACGCCCCGTGTTGCGGAGAGCTGGCCGAGTGGCCGAAGGCGCTCCCCTGCTAAGGGAGTACACCTCAAAAGGGTGTCGGGGGTTCGAATCCCCCGTTCTCCGCCATTATTTGCGTAGTACGTTGTAATCTGGCTTCTTCGGTAAGTTGTTGAAATTACTAGAAAAAGTGCTTGACATAGAGATTAGACGGCCTATAATGCGCGGCAACAAATGCACTCGTAGCTCAGCTGGATAGAGTACTCGGCTACGAACCGAGCGGTCACAGGTTCGAATCCTGTCGAGTGCACCATTTAAGAGTTGTTTGCAGTGATGTGAATGACTTGGCTCCAACCAGTTGTGATCTGGTATAAAAACACAAAATGCACTCGTAGCTCAGCTGGATAGAGTACTCGGCTACGAACCGAGCGGTCACAGGTTCGAATCCTGTCGAGTGCACCATACAACAAAAAGCCCGCTTTTTAAGCGGGCTTTTTGCCGTCTGGGATTTGGCTTTTCCCTTCCTGCATCCTCTCTCGTCGAACTCGATGCTCTTCCTCCATGACGGCTACCGATCAAGGTAGGCGCCCGCATTTTCCATCGCCATTGTGTTTTCTTTTCCAGATGGGTCGTCGCACTTTGTAGTGTCAGGCGCGCGCTCAAGATTGTTTCGCAAGCGCTTGTTTCAGCCATGATTTTTTAACGTTTTAAGCCGTCAGTCGGTGTATCATTGCGCCCGTCAGCCCCGCCGGGGCTTTTGGATTACTTCCATGGACTTACCCAGTAGTTACTCAATACCCCGTTTTTCCAATCATGAATTGACTGATTGATCCTTCCGGCGCGCCCCGCTGCTGGGAGTGGAGTTCGCCTATGTCTGAAGTTGAAGTAAAGAAAACGCAGGAAAGCTTGCAGGACCGCCTGGCTCAAGTCGTTGAGCTGTTGCAGCGTCAGCGAGTGGTTGAAGACCTGACTCATCGCCAGGAAGGTCCGAATCAGGATCGCGTCGAAAACCTGGTTCACCGGCAAAATCTGGTCGAGCTGCAACGCAAGCTCGATGACCTGCACTCCGCCGACGTCGCCTATATTCTCGAAGCCTTGCCGCTGGATGACCGCCTGACGCTTTGGCAATTGGTCAAGGCTGATCGCGACGGCGACATCCTGCTCGAAGTATCCGATTCGGTTCGTGAAACCCTGATCGCCGACATGGACGATCACGAGCTCCTGGCCGCGGCCAAGGATATGGATGCCGACGAACTGGCTGACCTGGCTTCCGAGCTGCCGCGGGATGTCGTCCACGAGCTGATGGAAACCCTCGATGCTCAGCAGCGCGAGCGAGTGCGCTCGGCGTTGTCCTATGACGAGGACCAGGTCGGCGCACTGATGGACTTCGAGATGGTTACCATCCGCGAGGATGTCAGCCTCGAAGTGGTTCTGCGCTATCTGCGACGCCTCAAGGAGCTGCCTGGTCATACCGACAAACTGTTCGTGGTTGACTACGACGGTGTGCTCAAGGGTGTGCTGCCGATCAAGCGTCTGCTGGTCAATGATCCGGACAAGCAGGTTTCGGAAGTCATGGCCAGCGATCCGGTGAGTTTCCATCCGGATGAAGAAGCCTACGATGCTGCCCAGGCGTTTGAGCGTTACGACTTGATCTCGGCGCCCGTCGTCGACAAGAACGGTAAGCTGATCGGCCGTCTGACCATCGATGAAATGGTCGACCTGATTCGTGAAGAGAGCGAAAGCGAAGTTCTCAACATGGCGGGTCTGCGGGAAGAAGAGGATATTTTTGCGTCGGTCTGGAAGTCCCTGCGTAACCGCTGGGCCTGGCTGGCGGTGAACCTGATCACTGCATTCGTTGCTTCCCGGGTGATTGGCCTGTTCGAAGGCTCCATCGAGAAGCTGGTGGCACTGGCGGCATTGATGCCGATCGTTGCGGGTATCGGCGGTAACTCCGGCAACCAGACCATCACCATGATCGTCCGGGCCATGGCGCTGGATCAGGTGAGCACCGGCAATACTTCGCGGCTGATGCGCAAGGAGCTGGCGGTAGCCCTGATCAATGGCGTGATTTGGGGTGGGGTGATCGGTGTGGTCGCCTACCTGTTGTATGGGAGCTGGTCGCTCGGTGTCGTGATGACCGCTGCCATGACCCTCAATCTGTTGCTTGCAGCTTTGATGGGGGTCTTGATCCCGATGACGCTAGCAAGACTCGGACGGGATCCGGCCATGGGCGCCAGTGTGATGATTACCGCCATGACCGACAGTGGCGGCTTCTTTATCTTCCTGGGGCTGGCAACGATTTTCCTGCTCTGAGATGTTTGATTTAAAGCCCGCCCGCCATATGGCGGGCTTTTTTATGGCCAAATTCAAGGCAAAAAAAAGCCAGCGATCACGCTGGCTTGAGCTTGCGGGGACGAATCAGGAAGCGTCTGCAGCCATCTCGGCGTCATGGGCGATCAATGAGACAAGCGCGTTTTGCTGACGGTGAGAGAGTTGGCGGAAGCGTTGCAGCAGTTCGCGCTCGTGCAATGACAGCTCCGGGCTGTCCAGGCGCATGCTCAGCTCTTCGCCCAGTGCGCCTTCCTGAATGAGACTCTGCTCCAGGCGCGCAATGATTTCGGAGTTCATGCTGCGGTGATGATTGCGAGCCACCTCGGCAATGCGTTCACGCATTCCGTCTGGCAGACGTACGACGAACTTGTCAGCCGTACGGCTGGAATAAATTGCCTGTTTCAATGGGCGCATATATTTAACCGGTTAGTTCAGGGGAGCGGTTCTCGGGATTGGCCGCAGGATGTCTGATAGGACAAGCGCTCTGGCCAAATGTTCAACCTGAATTGATTGAAGCTGGCATCATGCCTCAAGCTCGCCAGATCATTGGCGCCAATTCTGTGACAAATATTGAGCTGGATAAAGGCGTTCTGCCAGCACCAGTTATCAGAAATGCGGACTGGTTTTGAAAATTGCCGGGTCCGTCTCTCTGGCCGCGTCCTTTGCCCTCCAGTTCTCTGGAAAAAACCGAGGGGCATCCCATGCGTATTCGATCACTGTTCCTTATGTGTACAGGATAGTGGCAATTGGCCGATTTACTAGTGGCAAGCGTGTAACGAGAGTCGTTTAGGATGGGTGGCAGGCAGTTTTTTTCGTGGCTGTCCCTTCCTGGGAGGGGAGGGCCTGGCTTGTGTGCTAAAAGTCCGAGCCCGCGCGTGACATCTGCCTACACTTAAAAAGCCCACGGATGACATGACAAAGGCAGGCTCGCCCGTTAACATGCACGCCGTCTATCGCTGCGCGAATTTCGCCGGCATCTTGTGTCTCAGTAGCTCAATTGGATAGAGCATCCCCCTCCTAAGGGGAAGGTTGGCAGTTCGAACCTGCCCTGGGACACCACAAACATCCAGCCTTCAGCAGTTCATGATTCGCCCACCCAATCGTTATGGGTGCAAACGGATTGCTTCAGGCATAAAAAGCCCTGCTCAGATCAGTATCTGGCGGGGCTTTTTCATATGGGTGATTGCCTGGAGTTCTCTCCTATATAGAAGAGGGCGGCTAATTCCCACTCAAATGCCTTTTTGATAGAAATAGTAAATCAGTGGTTGACGGCAGATTTCAGAAGCCTATAATTCGCCCCACTTCCGGCGCAGTCGAAACGGAAAACTCCTTGGTAAACAATGAGTTACGCAGTTTTGACAGCGGGTTGCTTCAGTTCATCGAGGCGCGAAGGAAGTTGAAAAAGAGGTGTTGA
>NZ_JAXDEO010000086.1:0-18625 GCF_035064975.1 Pseudomonas sp. YuFO20 | reverse complement strand
CCGGCGAAGGCGTCCTTATAAACGCCTTCGCCGGCAAGCCGGGCTCCTACAAATCAAATGCCGGTTGCCAGGGCAACCGGCGGTGGGTGTCAGACCGCCACGCCACGGATGATCGAAACGGTGCAGTGATAGATGTGCGATTTGGCCGCCAGGCACCAGTTCACATCGTTGTTGTTGAACGGGCGGTAGGCCGGTTCTTCACTGTCGTTGCGGGTGCAGGCGCACTGCGCGCAGCTTTGCTTACCGCAGCAGTCGTTGTACGAAATGATGTAGTCCTTGCCGTCGGCCGGGTTTCGGCAGGTGCCGATCCAGGTCACTTGCGAGGCTTCGGTGCCCGGTGGGCAGGACGTCACCGATCCGCCGCAGCAGCTGCACAGAAAACCGTCGATGGAACAGTAGCGCCAGTAGTCGCAACTGTTCGGATCACCCGGGTCACCGGCCTTCGGGTCAGTGGCGGCCAGCGCCTTGCTGGTGCGATCCAGGGGCAGCAGCAGGGGCAGGGCGGCACCGGCCACCATCAGCGAGCCCATGCGCGACAGCAGTTTGCGGCGCGAAGTAGTGTCGGCAACACGGCGCGTCGAGCGCTCGAACAACAGATCCAGCAGTTTCATGAAGGTCTCCCTGCCTTATCAGTGGCTATGGCCGTGGCTGTGGTCATGGTCGTGGGGCTGCGCGTTGAGGTATTGCTGCAGCGTGGCGTGCTTCAAGTGCTCAACTTCGAACAGGCTGTCCAGGTGTTCGCGGGAGTTGACCAGGCCTTTGGCGCGCAGGGTGCCGGACTTGTCGATCAGGGCGGCGTACGGCAGCTTGCCGATCTGGTAGGTCATGCCCACTTCCGGGCCGACCACGTAGGTGGCGTCTTCGAGCTTGTGTTCGCGGATCAGCGCTTGCTGGGCATCCATGTCGCCATCGCTGACGAACACCACGTCGAGCGTACCGGCCTGTTCTTTGGCGATGGATTTGATCGCCGGCAGCAAGGACTTGCAGATCGGGCAGGTCGGCGAGAGGAAAAACAGCAGTTGCGATTTTTCGCCAGCATAGCCGAAGTTCACCGGGCGGCCCTTGCGGTCGGCGGCGGTGATTTGCGGTGCGGCTTCGTTGACGGCCACGCCTTTGTCGACCATCAGCGCGCCGGCCGGCGCCAGGCGACCGTGCAGCACGCCAATCTGACGGACCAGGCCCATGACGACAAACGCCACGGCCACCAGCAGCACCCAGAGCAGAACATTGGAAACTATCAAGCCTTCCATTTCGATTACCTACCAATCAATTTGAGCAGAAGAGGGGAGTTCGCCAGCAGGCCATCGGCCGCGGCGTAAATGAGCAGCGCGACAGCGGCGGCGGCCACGGTGACGAAGCCATCGAACACAGTCATGTCACGCACCACCGGCGCCACGCTGGCCAGCAGCGCCAGCGCCACCAGCACACTGTTGCGCAGCAGCAGCACCGGGCGCAGCGGTTGTGCCTGGTCTGGACCGGCACAGCCGCAGTCGATGTCGCGACGACCGCGCCACAGGTTGATGCCGATGGCGGCGGCGTACAGCGCCAGCAGGCTGGCCGCGCTCAACGCCGCCCAGCCCCGGCTGACCGGGACCAGCAGCGCGAAAGCGATGGCCAGTTCCAGCAGCGGGATTAGCCTGGCGCTCGGGCGAACCAGTGCGGCAGGCAGCAGTTGATAATCCGCCAGCTGTTTGGCGAAGCGCCCCGGGGCGCGCACCTTGTGGGTCGCGGCACTGGCCAGCAGCGCCGAAATGGCGAGGGCGCAGGCATTAATGAAGATCGGATCTGATTGCATGGGCCGAATCTCGTTTAGTAGCTCATGACCTGGGTCGCGGTTTTGGCGACCTTGGCCATGCTGCCGGTGTGCTGGTTGGTCTTGAGGTCGAAGATCTGCAAGCCACCTTCAACGTCGGTGCCCAGCAACAGCGGCTTGTCGTCGCCGGTTGCCTGCATGCTCCACACCGGTGCCGGGGCTTGCAGGGTGGCGACTTTCTTCATGGTCTTGAGATCGAAGGCCCAGATGAAGGGGCTCGGGTCTTCCCATTTCATCGGTTCGTGGGCGTCATGCATCAGCACGTACAGGCGGTTGAGCTTCGGCGCGACGGCCATCAGCTGCCAGCCGCCCGGTGCCCAGCCGGCTTTCTTTTCTTCGTCGGTGGTCAGCGACCAGCTCGGCAGGATTTTCGGCGTGTCGCCGGAGAAATCCACGGCGCGCACGGTGCCGGTGGTGGTGGTGAAGTAGTAGGTGTCGCCGACGTTGACAGCGCGCTCCACCAGTTTTTCCGCGTTCGGGTCGAAGAACGGCGTGCGGTTGCGCGCGGTTTCCTGGCCCTGGTCGTTGAGGGTCACCACCTGCAGGCTGCCGTCTCCGCACAGCGAGGCGAAGCGGCGTTTGCCCACCGGGTAGTTGAGCACGCAGCCGGGGATCGAGATTTCGCTGGCGACAGCCTTGCTCTGGGTGTCGACCACGGTCACCGAGGTCGACGGGGTGAAGTTGTAGACGTAGACGAAACGGTCATCCCCGCTGGTCTTCAGGCCGTAGCGCTGGGTCAGCGACTCGGCGCGCTTGTTCGGGATCAGCACTTCCCAGGCCGGCGACAGGGTCGAGCTGTCCCAGGCGGTCAGGACGTCGGTGCGGGTGCCGCGGGTGCCGCGCGAATACCAGATGTCGGCGCTGTAGAGCAGCTTGCCGTCATGGCTCAGGGCCGAAGGCGCGGCAAAGCCGGTCGGCACCATGCCCAGCACACGTTTCTGATCCGGGTCGACCACGGTGACACGGCCGGCGACGAAGCTTTCGAACTCGACATCGACGACAAACGCGCGGTGCGGTTCAGCGGGGAAGGCCAGGGTGGTCTGGCCGATGCCGGTGTCGGCCGGCAGGTCCGCACGGGCACTGTTCAAACCGAGTACAAGCAGGCTCAGGCCTAGCGCTGACTGTACGGAGATCCTGTTTGTTCGCATGAGGGGAACTTCCTGAATTGTTGGTAACGCGGATCGCGGGTGAGTGGGCAGATTCTGACCATCGAATAGTGCCTCGCCCGGCAATCCCAGGAATTGCCCTGCCTGCCAAGTGTTTGTGTATCTGTGCCAGTGTCATGTTGCAGGAGCGAGCTTGCTCGCGATGGACGTCAACGATAACGCGCGCTGCCTGAATGACCGGATCGTCCTGACGTTTTTCGCGAGCAAACTCGCTCCTACAGGAGGCCGGGGGTGGCCAGGGGAAGGGAAAAGCTGAATACGGCACCGCAAGGCTCCAGGTTTTGCGCCCAGATATCGCCCCGGTGACGGCCGATGATGTTCTTGCACAGCGCCAGGCCGATGCCGTTGCCGCTGACCTTGGACGAGAAGAAACCGTCGAACAGCTTCTCTTGCGCCTGGGCCTGGATGCCGCGGCCGCTGTCCTCGATGCTCACCAGCGCCATGCCGTTGTCGGCGCGGGCATGGATGCGCAGCAAACGGCGTTCGACGGGCAGGTCGGCCATTTCTTCGATCGCATTGAACGCCAGGTTGAGGATCACCTGGCCGATCAACACCTTCTCGCAGCTCACCCGCAGCGGCTCGGGAGAGGTGATGACGTCCACGCGCACCAGGCTCGGGTCGGCCCGCAGGCTGATGAAGTATCGGGTTTCGCGCAGCAACTCGTTGAGGTCGATCAGCTCTTCGCTCTGCTCCAGTTTCACTACGTAATCGCGCACGCTCTTGATGATCACCGAGGCGTGCTCGATCTGCCGCACGGCATTCTGCAGACCCCAGGCGACGCCCTGATCTGCATCGGCGGCGTTGCCCAGGCGAATCACCGCGCCCTCGATGAAATTGCGGGTGGCGGCCAGCGGTTGGCTCAGTTCATGGGCGATGGCCACGGCCATTTCGCCCATGGCGTTGTAGCGCGCCAGGTATTCGAGTTTCTGCTCGCTGACCCGCCGCGCTTCTTCGGCCTGCACCTGTTCGGTGACGTCGCGGAACAACAGCAGGTGCCCGACCAGATCGTCCTCAATCTCGATGTAGCGGCAGGTTGCGTCATGCCATCGCCACTCGCCGTCGCGCCGCTGCACTTTGTAGTGAACGCTGAACGGCGCGTGCTCCGGTGTTTCGTTGGCGAGCTGTTGCAACAGGCGCTGGCGTGAAGCGTCGTCGCACCAGCCGAGAAAATTCTTGCCCATCAGCTGACGCACTTCGCTAGCGAGCAAATGCGCGCCGGAATCGCTGATGAAGCGGATATCACCCTCGGGGCCCAGCACCGCCACGCCTTCGGCCAAGTCCTGCATGAAAGCCTTGAGCCGACTTTCGAAACGCTTGAGGTCACGCTTGACCCTGTCCTCCTTGGAGATGTCGCGAAACTGCACCATCAGCACATCGCGACCGTCCAGGTGCACCAGGGTCGCCACCGCCTCGGAAAGAATCTCGACGCCTTGCTTGGATCGATAGCACCACTCGATGGCGCGCTGGCCGGTGCGCGCGGCGCCTTCCAGCCAGCGCAGCCCCACCGAGCGCCGATACTTCGGTGCGTCGCGGGTCATGTCCGGGGCCTTGAGCGGCGTCAGTTCCCCCAGGGTAAAACCCAGCGCCGCCAGGGCGGCAGCGTTGGCCCAGAGAATTTCCTTGGTCTGCGCATCGTGAAGAATGATGCACAGCGGCATGGCTTCGATCAGCGCATAAAAATCGTTCGGTTTTGGCAAGTACATCGCACGGCCCTTGGCGGCAGAGATTTGCAGTATGGCGTTTTATACCTGCTCGCACAGCGGGATGCGCTCAGAGGTTACCGGTGTGGTTCTAGGGGTTTTCTTTAGCTGGGGGGCTGCACGCACCAATAGTTGCGCCGGCATGCGGTTTTTACACTGGACCGCAATGCAAGGGTGACTATCACCCATTACCTGTAGGAGCGAGCTTGCTCGCGAAAGGCGTCAACGATGACGCGGGCCGCCTGATTGCTCGCGGTGTCTGGTCGGCCATCGCGAGCAAGCTCGCTCCTACACAATAAGAAAAACGGAGAAAGCCCATGCTGCGTTCAGCGGTCGTGCAACAAGACGCAACGATCGGCGTTGACGAGAATGTCGTCGACAGCCCGGCCTTTGCGCAGGTACTGGAAGAAGTACGCCAACGCCGCAACGATTTCGACGCCGGCTCCCACGTGCCTCGGGACATGATCGAGCGCTTCAAGCAGGTGGGCATCTACCGCGCCGCCACGCCGAAATGCTACGGCGGCGACGCCCTGGCCCCGGCAAAGTTTCTGCAAATGATCGAGCGCATCTCCGAAGCCGACGGCTCTGCTGGCTGGGTCGCGAGCTTCGGCAGCGCCGGCGTCTATCTTGCCGCATTGCCAGCAGAAACCCTGGCTGAACTCTATTCGCAAAGCCCTGACCTGGTCTTTGCCGGCGGCCTGTTTCCGCTGCAACCGGCCGAGGTGGTAGAGGGTGGCTATCAGGTCAACGGCACCTGGAAGTTTGCCAGCGGCTGCAAAGGCGCCGACCTGCTGGGTGTGGGCATCGGTGCCGCAGGCGGCAAGCCGCGCACAGCGGTATTGCGTCCGGACCAGGTAGAGATCGTCGAGAACTGGGATGTGGTTGGCCTCAAGGGCACCGGCAGCCACGACTTGCGCGTCACCGACAAGCGCGTCGACGAGCGCTGGACCTTTATCCGGGGTGGGGCTGCAACCATTGATGAGCCGCTGTTCCGCTACCCGTCGATTGCCTACGCCGCGCAAGTGCTGGCAGTGGTCAACCTGGGCCTGGCCCGTGCTGCACTGGATGAAATCAGCCGCATGGCCGGCGGTTCGGGTATCACCGGCGCGCCGAAATTATCCGACCGCGCTTACGTGCGTATCGAAATCGCCAAGGCTGAAGCCAAGCTCAGTGCTGCGCGCGGTTTCTTCTACAACGCCACCGAACAGGTATGGAACTCGATCCTCGCGGGCAACCCGGTCACGCCGGAGCAGACCAGCTTGTTGCGCCTGTCCGCCATCCACGTGTCCCAGGCCGGTGCCGCCGTGGTGCAGAGCGCCTACAGCTTGGCCGGTACCACTGCCATTTACCTGCGCCATCCGCTGCAGCGTTACCTGCGCGACTCGATGGTGGTGACCCAGCACGCCTTCCTCAGCGAAGGGCTGTACGACGGCGCCGGCTCGGTGTTCCTCGGCGTACCGCCGTTCCCGGGCTACATCTGAATTCTCTATTTCAAAAGGATCGACACTCATGACCCAGACCACTCAAGAACCCTTGCGCGTCGTCTTCTGCATCGGCATCACCCAGAACTTTTTCGACCTGCCCACCGGCGAAGGCCTGAGCGTGTGGAAAGGCTTCAGCCAGATGATGGGTGACCTCGGCGCCATGCCCGGCATCACCGTGCTCGGCGCCATGGATGACGACCGCCTGATGGTCGGCCCGTCGACCACCTCGCCCTGGACCGTGTACATCATGGCCGACGTCGACTGCCACCAGTCGGTGATCGACGCCTGCAACCTGTTCCGCACCACGCCGGTCGGCCAATACAGCCTGTGGCGCTACGCGAAGATCGAAGCGCGCATCGGTCGTCCGCTGACCATCCCTGATGCGGCCAGGGTGTAAGCCATGAACGAGGCCTTGCTGCAGCGTCTTCAGACACTCGAAGGGGAAAGCGCAGTGCGTCGCTTGATGGCGCGCTACATGGACCTGTGCGATGTGCCGCGGGCGGTGGTTGAAGCCAGTGAATTGGCCCTGTTGTTCACCGTCGATGCGATCTGGGAAGGCGTAGGCAGCTCCACTGCGCAGACGTTTGGCCAACATCGCGGACGTGAAGCAGTGGCCGCCTTTGTCGGTGGTTACCTGCCGCCTTCGGACCACTTCCGGTTGAACCTGCATTACCTCACCAGCGAATCAATCGTGGTCGACGGCAGCACGGCGCAAGGGCAGTGGATCATGCAGCAGATCTCCACCTACGCCGATGGCCGCAACGAGCTGTTCGGCACCCGTCTGAACATCGATTTCCGCTGTGTCGACGGTACCTGGCTGATCGCGCATTTCCGTACGCAACGGCTGTTCAACACGGAGCTCAATGCATGAGTACGTTCATCAGCGAATTCCTCCTCGGTGGCAACGGCAAGCGCGTGGCCATCAAGGACTCCATCGACATCGCCGGCCATCCGACCCGCTCGGGCAGCCGTGCCTTTGCCGATGCACCCGCAGCAACTAAAAACGCCGAAGTGGTGGACGCGATCCTCAACGCCGGCTGGCAGATCGTCGGCAAGACCAACCTGCACGAACTGGCCTTTGGCGTCACCGGCATCAACGACTGGACGGGCACGCCGATCAATCCGCAAGCGCCGGATCGTGTGCCGGGCGGCTCGTCCAGCGGTTCCGCTTCGGCGGTCGCGGCCGGGTTGGCGGATATCGCCATCGGCACCGACACCGGTGGTTCGGTGCGGGTGCCGGCGGCCTGCTGCGGCATCGCCGGGCTCAAGCCGACTTACGGTCGGGTCAGTCGTGTTGGCGCACATCCGCTGGAATCCAGCCTCGATTGCGTCGGGCCGTTCGCCAAAACCATGGACGATCTGATCGCCGCCATGCAGGTGATTTGCCCGGGCTTTGAAGTGCAGGGTCTGCCGGGCGCCGGTTGCAAAGTCGCCTTCCTTGAAGTGGGCTGTGAGCCGCACCTGCAAGCCAGCCTGGGTGCCGCCGCCGACCGCGCCGGATGGCGACGCGGCAACGTGCACCTGAGCGAATTCGAGGCGGCCTTCGCCGCCGGCCTGACCGTGATCAATTTCGAAAACTGGGCAGCGTTCGGCCACCTGACCGGCAAGGGCCTGATTGGCTCCGATGTAGAAACACGCTTGCTGGTGGCCAGCCGCACTACGCGTGAAGAGCTGGCCCAGGCCGAAGCCGTGCGCACAGCGTTCACCCAGCAAGTGGACGCGGCGCTGGAAGACTTTGCCGTATTGCTGCTGCCGACGATGCCAAGCCTGCCACCCACGCTGAGTGAAGCGCGTAGCGCCAGCAAGGCCGTCGCCGGCATGACGCCGCTGGTGCGCCCCTTCAACCTCAGCGGCCACCCAGCGCTGAGCGTGCCGGTGGAACTCGATTGCGGCGGGCTCAAAGTCGGCCTGCAGATCGTCGGTCGCAAAGGTCAGGACGAACTGGTCTGCGCCTTCGGTGCGCAGCTGCAAGCCTCAACTAATCAATCATAAAAAGAAGCCATGAGGAGAACCGCATGAGCACTCATGAATACCGGCTGATCGCAACGTCGAAAAGCCCCGAAGACCTGGTCCAGCATGACCGCGTCGACGTCTCGCTGTACAACGACCCGGCGCTGTTCGAAGCCGAGCTCGAGAAGATTTTCTACCGCACCTGGGTGTGGGTTGCCCACGAAAGCGAAGTGCGCAACAGCGGCGATTTCAAGACCGCCACCATCGGCCGTCGCCCGGTGATCGTCGTTCGCGACAAGAAGAACAACATCAACGTGCTGGAAAACCGTTGCCGCCACCGTGGCGCCACCGTGTGCGAGAAGCACAAGGGCAACGCCACCGGTTTCACCTGCCCGTACCACAGCTGGTCCTATGGCCTGGACGGCAAGCTGCGCGCGTTGCCGTATCCGGATGGCTATGAAGGCATCCTGGAGAAGTCCGAACTGCCGCTGACCAGCCTGCGCGTGGAAAGCTACGCCGGCATGGTCTTCGCCAGCTACAACGACGAGATCGAGCCGCTGGAAGACTTCCTCGGCGGCGCCAGACACTGGATGGACCTGTTCATGAAACAGGGCGCCGGCTACCCGATCAAGACCCAGGGCGAACACAAGTTCAGCTTCAAGGGCAACTGGAAGATCCAGCTGGAAAACACCACCGACGGTTATCACTTCCCGATCGTGCACAAGTCGTTCATGTCGTCGGTGGATGAAGAAACCTCGGAAATGCTCTCGTTCATGACCGACGAGCAAGCCGTGACCCACTCGCTGGGCAATGGCCACAGCGTGATGGTGATGGTGCCGGAGCACGTCGATCTGGATCACGATGACGGCACCGAGCAGTTGCAGGAACGCTTCGCCCACGTCACTGACGAACTGTCGAAAACCATGCCGGCGGATCAAGTACGCCGCATCGTACGCTCGCTGCACGGCGCCGGTTTCAACCTGAACCTGTTCCCCAACATCGCCATGTCGATGTCGTTCTTCCGCGTCTTGCGTCCGGTGTCGGTCACCGAAACCGAGATCCGTCACGTCGCCCTCGGCATGGACGGCGGCCCGGAAATCGCCAACCGCGAACGCATGCGCATTCACGAACACTTCCAGGGCCCGTTCGGTTTCGGCAGCCCCGACGATGCTGAAGCCTGGGACCGCGTACAGCGCGGCTCGTACGCCGGCGTCGACGCGCCAATCCTGGTCAACCGCGGCCTGAACCGCGAAATCACCGCTGAAAACGGCGACAAGGTCAGCCACGCCACCGACGAGGGCGGCATGCGCGGTGCCTACGACATGTGGAAAAGGATGATGAGCCAATGAGTAATCAAGACACGCTGAACGGCTTTTCCGGCCCGCTGGCCCAGGCCATCGAATTCATCTGGCGCGAAGCCGAACTGCTCGACCACAAGCACTACGCCGAGTGGTCGACCCTGTGGAGCGAGAGCGGCAAGTACATCGTGCCGATCGACCCGGACACCGAGGATTTCGAAGCGACGCTGAACTACGCCTACGACGACGCACGCATGCGTGACCTGCGCATCGAACGCCTGACCGCCGGCTACTCGCCGTCGGCGGTGGACGCGGCGAAAACCATCCGCACCGTCTCGCGCTTCCGCCTGGTGGAAGCGGCTGGCGACATCGTCGAAGTCAATTCGGCGCAGTTGCTATACGCCTACAAGCGCGGGGTGCACACGCCGTTCGTGGCCGACCTGAACCACCGCATCCGCTTCACCGATGGCGTGCCGACCCTGGAGCGCAAAGTGGTGCGGCTGATCAACTCTACCGACAGCCTGAGCGCGCTCGGCTTCCTTCTGTGAGGGCAACATCATGAGTCGAGTAGCCCTCGTAACGGGTGCCTCCCGCGGACTGGGCGAGTGCATCGCCCGCCGTCTGCACGCCGCCGGTTATCACGTTGGCCTGGCGGATGTGCGCCTCGATGGCGTGCAGGCGTTGGCCGCCGAGCTGGACGGCAGCGGCGCCACGGCCGTCGCCATCGAGCTGGATGTACGCAGCAAGGCCGACTTCCAGCGCGCCCGCGACCTGCTCGCCGCGCACTGGGGCGGCACCGACATCCTGGTGAACAATGCCGGCGTGTCGAAAGTCGCGGCGCTGATGGACATCACGCCCGAAGAGTTCGACGAGTCGATGGCGATCAACCTGCGCGGCACCTTTGTCGCCTGCCAGGTGTTCGGCGCCCACTTCGCCGAACGTGGCTTTGGCCGCATCGTCAACATCGCCTCCCTGGCCGGGCAGAACGGCGGCACCGCCACCGGCGCCCATTACGCGGCGGCCAAGGGCGGCGTGGCGACGCTGACCAAAGTCTTCGCCCGTGAACTGGCGTCGCAAGGGGTGACTGTCAACAGCATCTCGCCAGGTCCCCTGGACCTGCCGGTGGTGCGCGAAACCGTGGCCCCGGAGCGTCTGGAACAGATCCTGAAAATGATCCCGGCCGGCACCCTCGGTGACCCGGCGTTCATCGCCGACAGCGTGTTGTTGTTGATCGCCGACAACGCAACGTCCGTAACCGGCGCGTGCCTGGACGTCAACGGCGGCCTGTTCATGCGCTGATGTCCAACCCGGAAAATAACCCTTGTAGGAGCCGGCTTGCCGGCGAAGGCGTCAACATAGGCGATGCAAGACTGAAGGCCGCCATCGCTGGCAAGCCAGCTCCTACAGGTGGGGCTGTGTTTAACAAGAAAATAAATAGTCAGGTGATGCAATGATGAAGGTGAAGATCGAAAGGATCGTCGACGAAGCGCTGGATATCCGTTCCTTTCGCCTCGTGCGCAGTGACGGCCAGCCGCTCGACACCTATGAACCGGGTGCCCACGTCGACCTCACCGGGCCGACCGGCGTGACCCGCCAGTACTCGCTGTGCAGCCCGCCAGAGGATCGCCGTGCCTATCTGGTGGCGGTGAAAAAAGAAGCGCAGTCGCGCGGTGGCTCCCTGGCGCTGCACGAGCAGGTGGAAGAGGGCATGGAGCTCGAAATGGGCGCGCCACGCAACCTGTTCCGTCTCGATGAAAGTGCCCGCGAACACCTGTTGTTCGCCGCCGGCATCGGCGTGACGCCGTTGCTGAGCATGGCTTATCGACTGGCGCAGAGCGGCCAGCCGTACCGCCTGCATTACTTCGCCCGTTCGGCGCAATACGCGGCGTTTACTGAGCTGTTGGCGACGAAGTTCGCCGACAATGTGCAATTCCACTACGGCGTGGAACCGGCGGACCTGGACGGCGCATTGAGCGCCTGCCTGGAACACGCCAATCCTGCGGCGCACGTCTACACCTGCGGCCCGGCACCGTTCATGAACAAAGTGGTGGAAGTGGCCGCGCGCACCCGTTCCGACGACGCCATTCACCTGGAACACTTCGCCGCCGACCCTGCCGCCAACAGCGCCCCGGCCGGCGGTTTTGAAGTGGAGCTGGCCAGTTCCGGCGTGGTGCTGCACGTGCCGGCCGACAGCAGCCTGGTCGACGTGCTGCAGGCTCACGGTTGCGACATCGACACCGAATGCCGCGAAGGCATCTGCGGCACCTGCATCGTCGAGGTGCTGGACGGCGTGCCGGAGCACCGCGACAACTGCCTTTCGAACAAGGAAAAAGCCTCCAACAAGCAGATCTGCGCCTGCGTTTCCCGGGCACTTTCCGCTCGTCTGGTATTGGACATTTAAGCGCTTTCTTCACTGGAAAGCTGACGCCGGAGCCTGTTGAATGGCGCCCGGCGGCCATCGAGGGAGGTGATGGCTACAGAAAAACCGTGTTAGCGAACCGCTCGACGAAGCGGTCGAGAAATAACAACAAAAAACCTGAGGCTTTGCGGACATGACTACAGCATCGACGGTGCGCAATGAGGCGTTCGAAAGTTGGTTGAGCCAGGTGAACCAGGCCTGCGGGCGTTTCGACGCCCGGGCGCTGGACACCGACTTCTATGGCCAATTGACGGAATTTCGTAGCGGCGCGATCAACCTCAGTGTGGTCGACATGGCGCACGTGCATCTGTATCGCACCAGCAAGGACGTCAGCACCAGCAGCGACGGCCATTACTACGCGGTGTTCCAGCTGCGCGGCAGTTCGCACCTGGAGCAGGGCGACAACCGCGCGCAACTGGGCTGTGGCGACATCGCCCTGATCGACGCCAGCCGCCCGAGCGACATGATCTACAACGACGATTGCCGACAGCTGTCGCTGATTCTGCCGCGCCAGGTGGTGGAACGGGGTTCGCACTTCAACGCGGTCAACTGCGCCACGCGCATCGGCGCCAACAGCCCCCTGGCGGCGATGGCCAATAGGCTGGTGCTGGAGACTCGCCAGCAGGAAGGGCTGGACATGCAGGAAAGCGAAGCGGTGCTCGACGCCCTGGCCAGCCTGTTGCTGCCGGGGATCAGCGCCCGTGAAAGCGCTGCCGATTCCCATGAGCGGCAGTTCCGCAAGATCATCGCCTTCATCGACGCGCACCTGAGCGACGAAGAACTGTGCCCGGAACTGATCGCCCGTGAAGTGGGCATTTCCGTGCGCGGCCTGTACCGGATGTTCTCCAAGCGCGGCCTGGTGGTGGCGCAATACATCAAGCACCGACGGCTGGACTTCTGCGCGGAAAACCTGCGCCGCAGCGATGTCGAGCAGAAGCTGTCGGCGCTGTGTTATGCCTGGGGGTTCTCGGATTCAAGCTACTTCTCGTCGGCCTTCAAATCGCGCTTTGGCGTGTCCCCGGGGGCCTATCGCAAGCGCTACAGCCAGCACTGACACCCGCCATTGATGCTGAGACTACTGGCCCCTTCGCGAGCAAGCCCGCTCCCACATTTGATCCGCGTCGTACATAGATCCAATGTGGGAGCGGGCTTGCTCGCGAAGGCGGCGGGACAGTCAACCTGATTTTTGAGACTGTACTCGATAGTCAATGCCGCGCCGGCTCATCCACCGGCAAATGCAGCACTTCGCGCACCAGCATGGCAATGCTGCTCACGCCCATCTTCTCCTTGATCTTGGTGCGGTGCACGTCAACGGTCTTCACGCTGATGTTCAGCTCCCGGGCGATCACCTTGCTGGCCTTGCCATCGATCACCAGCATCAACACTTCCCGCTCGCGGCTGGTCAGCAGCGCCAGCTTGCCCTGCAGGTTCTGCCGCTGTTGCTGGTCGGCCTGGGCGTGCACGGCGGTCTTTAGCGCCGCCTGGATGCGGTCGATCATCTGCTGCGGGTTGTAGGGCTTCTCGACGAAGTCCAGGGCGCCGTTCTTCATCGCCGTGACCGACATCGGAATGTCGCCATGGGCCGAGACGAAAATGGTCGGCAAGGTGCTGCCGCGCTGGTTGAGGATCTCCTGCAACTGGAAACCGCTGGTTTCCGGCATGCGCACATCCAGCACCAGGCAAGCGGGCTGCTGGGGGTCGTACTGGCTGAGGAACTCATCGGCGCCAGCGAAGCACTGCGCCTGCACGCTGACCGACTCCAGCAGCCAGGCCAGAGAGGTGCGCAGGTCCTTGTCATCGTCAACGATGTAAACAATCGGTTTGCGGGTTTGCATCAGGGCTGCCACGAAAATTCTAATTATTGTTTTCGCACGCGAACGCGCGGCACGCATCGGCTGTGTGTTTTCCAGCCTGTAAGCAGAATACCCACTGTCGGCGGCCCTTGCGATAAAGAAACCACCTAGTCGACTAGCGGAAACCCAACCTCGCCATGGGGATCGTCAGAATGGTTGCAGCGCGCGCGCAGCCTTAGTCTTGTTCCATCACCTACGGGCCGCTTCAAAGCGGTCCTCCTGAAGGAAGGGGCATCGACATGGCCGACCTGAGCCAGCAGCAAATCGACTTTCGCAACGCCATGGCGCAGCTGCCTGCTGCGGTGAACATCATCACCACCAATGGCCCGGGCGGCCGCTGCGGCATCACCGCCAGCGCCGTGTGCTCGGTCACCGACTCGCCGCCCACGGTGCTGGTGTGCGTCAACCGCAACAGCGCCACCCACGACGTGTTCCGCACCAACGGTCGCCTGTGCGTCAACGTGCTGTGTGGCGAACAGGAAGAGCTGGCCCGTCACTTCGCCGGCATGACCCAGGTGCCCATGGCTGAACGTTTTGCCTGGGACCTGTGGGACGACGGCGCCGCCGAAGTGCCGGTGCTGCGCGATGCCCTGGTGCAACTGCAGGGGCGGATCAGCGAGTGCAAGGAAGTGGGTTCGCACTCGGTGATGTTCGTGGAGCTGGATAATGTCGGCGTGCGGGAGCCGCGCGATAGCCTGGTGTATTTCAACCGCTTGTTCCATCGCCTTGAGCATGCCAGCGCGGCTTGATTGAGACCACGTCATCGTTCTTCGCGAGCAAGCCCGCTCCCACACTCGATCTCCAGTGAACACAAAGTCTGTGTTCGACGAGGACCAAATGTGGGAGCGGGCTTGCTCGCGAAAGCGGTGGATCAGGCCTGCAGATATTCCCGAGCCAACCTGCACGCCCGCTCAATCAACATCGGCGCCATTTCAATCGCCGTCGGCGTGCCCTGGCGGGTATGAATCCAGCCCAGGTACGTGGTGCCGCGCAGCATCAAAAACAGCGCCAGCGTCTTTCGATCCGCCTCGGTCAGCGGCTTGAGCGCGTGGTAACCCTCCAGCAGCGCCGCCTTGATCTGTTCATAACGCGGGTCATCGAGACAGAAGTACAGGGCGGTGGCCAGCTCAAACATGTGCCAGCCGAACCCGGCGTCGTCGAAGTCGATCAGGCGCAACTGCGGGCCTTCGATCAGCAGGTTTTCCGGGACCAGGTCGGCGTGGATCATGCCGAAGTTGCCCAGGTGCCGGCCGTATTGCCGCAAGTCACGCCGGGCCGTGCGCCGGGCCTGTTGCAGCAGGTCCCGTTGCTCATCGCCCAGATGCTCCAGCTCCCAGAATCGCCCCCAGAACGGATTCGCCCCGATCAGGCCTTCCTCGTCCCAGGCATGCCGGACAAACTCGTCCGGCTGCTGCCAATCCGCCGAATGCAGATGAATGCGCGCCGCCATCTTGCCGGCCTCGGCAAACAGAAAGTCGATCTCGGTGTCGGCCTGCACCCCAGCCTCCGAGGTGCCGGCAGTAGCGCCCGGCAACCAGGCGAGCATGTCGACATGCCGTTGGCCGATCTCGACATGGCTCACTTCGATCAGGTGGCGCTGGTCCTGGGCGCGAATGATCTGCGGCACGGTAATCCCCGCGCTTTTCAACGCCTCCATCCATTGCAGCTCGGAGCGCAGCGCCGCTTCGCAGTGATAGCCGTTGCGATGGATACGCAGGGCTACGCGCTGGCCGTCGTGGCGGCGGGCAGAGAACACCGCGTTCTCGCGGAATTTCACCAGTTCGATGTCGCCGAACTCGCCCTCCCAGTGTTGCAGGGCGTGGCGCGCCAGATCGTGCAACCGGGCGACTTGCTGATCATGGTTCAGGGTATGGAATTCAGTCATGGCAGAGGCCTCAAATTGCGCTCAGGGCGTGGTCCAGGGTGTCGACGAACAGGTCGGCGTGCTCGCGGCTGAACACCAGCGGCGGGCGCAGCTTGAGAATGTTGTCGCCGGCGCCGATCTTGCTGATCAGCACGCCGTTCTCGCGCATGTCATTGACGACCTTGCGCGCTTCCAGCCCGGCGGGTTCCTTGCTGGCGTGGTCGCGCACCAGCTCCATGGCGAAGAACAGGCCCTTGCCACGCACGTCGCCGATGATCGAGTGCTTGCCTGCCAGCCCTTGCAGGCGTTGCTGCACGTAGGCGCCGACGTTTTGCGCGTTGCGCAGCAGTTGCTGGTCCTCGATCACGTCCAGCACCGCCATGCCGACCGCCGCCGCGACAGGCGAGCCGCCGAAGGTGTTGAAGTACATGGCGTTGCGGCCGAAGGACTCGACCAGCGCTTTGTGTGTGATCAGCCCCGCCAGCGGGTAGCCGTTACCCATGGGTTTGCCCAGGGTGACGATGTCCGGCACGACGCCGTGGGCCTGATGGCCCCAGAGATGATCGCCGGTGCGGCCGAACCCCGATTGCACTTCATCGGCGATGAACAGGCCACCGGCGGCGCGGATCAACTCGGCGGCCTTGGCGACGAAACTCGCCGGCACCCGGGGCAAGCCTTCGTTGGCGAACAGGGTATCGATCAGCAACGCGGCCGGGCGAATGCCCTGGGCCTGCAGCGAGGCGATGGCGGCCGCGATGTTGGCCGCGTATTGCTCGGCCAGCTGCGTTTCGGCGGTGCCGGCCGGCGCGTGGTACAGGCAGGGAATCGGCACGGCGCGGGCATGGGCGGCGAAGGGTTCCGGTGAGGGCAGGGCGGTGGTGACTTCGGCCAGCGACGCCGAGTTGCCGTGGTAGTTATAGTCACTGACGATGATGCCGGTGCCGCCGCTGGCGTAGCGCGCCAGGCGCAGCGCCAGTTCGTTGGCCTCGGTGCCGGTGCAGGTGAACATCGCGGTGTCCAGCGGTTGCCCGAAGGTCGCGGTCAAGCGCTCGGCATAACGCACCACCTGCTCGTCGAGGTAGCGCGTGTGGATGTTCAGCGTGGTGGCCTGGCGGTGCATGGCGTCGGTCACGTGGGGGTTGCAGTGGCCGACGCAGGGCACGTTGTTGTAGACGTCGAGGTAGCGGCGCCCCTCGACGTCGAACAGCCACACGCCTTCGCCGCGCACCAGGTGCAGGGGCTTGTCGTAGAACAGCGGCGAGGCGCTGCCGAGCACGCGGTGACGGCGTTGCAACAGGGTGGCTTCAAGCATGGTCTGGAACCTCGATGACAGGGCTGCGACGGGCGCGCAGCAGGAAGTTGAAAATGCACAGGACGAAGGTCGCCCCGAGGGCGATCAGCATCAGCAGGTCGAGTTGGAAGCAGGCGGCGATCACCACCAGCGTCAGCGCCAGGCCCAGCCAGGCGACGACTGTGCCGCCGGCCAGGGTGAATGGGCGTGGCAGGTCCGGCTGGTTGCGCTTGATGCGCAGGTAGGCGCCGAAAATGAACAGGTAGCAGACGTTGAGCAGCAGGACCACGGCGAGCATCACGGTGGCCGGATCGACTTCCGAGAGCGGGAGGCCGATGGCGCCGATCAGCAACAGCGCCGGCCAGGGCGTGCCGCGCTTGCCGGTCTTGCCCAGCCACTGCGGGAACAGGCCGTCGCGTGCCATCGCGAACAGCTGCCGGGAGGCCGCGTAAACCAGGGAGAAGAAGGTCGCGATCAAACCGAACACGCCGCCGCAGCCAATCACCTTGGCCAGCCACGAGTCCGCACCGAACGCGCTGTTGCTGGACATCGCCGCGTACAGCGGATCGCCCGCCGAGCCCACCAACTCGACACCGCCAGCGCCCGGTGCGCACACCAGCACCACCAACGCGGTGACCAACAGGGTGCCGATGGCGGCAAGAATGCCGCGTGGCATCGTACGGCCGGGGTTTTCAGCTTCTTCCGCCGCCGAACCGGTCTGCTCGACGGTGATGAACAGCCAGATCGCGAAAGGCACGCAGGCGAAGACGCCGCCGAGGCTGACCGGGGTGGCGACATTGGCGGGCAACGCCAGCAGGTTGGCCAGTTGGACATGCGGTGCCATGGCCACGCCGAAGGTCAGCAGGGCGACGACGGCGATCACACCGGCAATGAACGTCAGGCCCATGGCCTCACCCACGCCGCGCAGGTGGATGCCAATGATTACCGCGAACAGGACGATCTTCACCGGCCAGCCACCAAGCCCGAAAATCGACTCGGTATAGGCACAAATGAAGGTCGCCGCCGCGCCGGTGCCGATGGTCAAGGCCAACGCACAGGCCACGCCGACCAGGTAACCCACGAACGGCCCGAAGGCACTTTGCGCATACACGAACACACCGCCGGCGCTGGGCAACGCGGTGGACAGTTCCGCCACACACAACGCCAGCCCACCGCACAACAGCGCCATCAACAAAGTGGCGACCAGCATGTTCAACCAACCACCGGCCGCCAGCCCAAAGTTCCAGCCGGAAAACTGCCCGGCCACCACCAACGCAATTCCAAGGCCGGCGATCTTTGGCCAGCCCAACGCACTTTTCTTGAGCACAGAAGTCTCCCGCGACCCGAGGGCCGATTTATTGTTTTAGTGAGGAATGGAGGGGTTCAGCGTTGCTTTACGCGCTTCGATACTACGCGTGGGGTGCGACGCGGCATGTTTGTGCGCATGCCAGGTGGTTGGTTGTGGGTGCCAGATTGGGTGAGGCTTTTCAGTCCGCAGCAGATCCTTGTAGGAGCTGGCTTGCCGGCGAAGGCGGAGTGTCAGTCGCCAGGGATGTTGGAAGTAATGGCCTCATCGCCAGCAGGCTGGCTCCCACAGGGGGATCTTGAGTGAACACGGGATTTGTGTGTGGCAAAGATCAAAGTGTGGGAGTGAGCCTGCTCGCGATGGCGGAGTGTCAGTCGCCAGGGATGTTGGATTTGATGGCCTCTTCGCGAGCAAGCCCGCTCCCACAGGGATCTTCAGTGAACACGGGATTTGTGTGTGGCAAAGATCAAAGTGTGGGAGT
>NZ_JAXDEO010000085.1:0-18648 GCF_035064975.1 Pseudomonas sp. YuFO20 | reverse complement strand
CGAAGGCGTCCGTCAAATCGCCTTCGCCGGCAAGCCGGGCTCCTACAGGTCTGCAGGCGGCCACACCACGTCAACCGCCATTCACGGCTTTTCCCGTTCCAACAATTGCCGCTTGCGCTCCACCCCCCAACGATACCCCGACAAATTGCCATCGCTACGCACCACCCGGTGACAAGGAATCGCCACCGCCAGGCTGTTCGCGCCACAGGCCTGGGCCACGGCGCGAACAGCCTTGGGAGCGCCGATGCGCTGGGCGATATCGGCGTAGCTGGCGGTGCTGCCGGCGGGGATTTCCCGCAGGGCTTGCCAGACTCGCTCTTGAAACGCCGTGCCGCGCACATCCAGCGGCAGGTCCAGGCCCAGGGCCGGTGCCTCGATAAAACCCACGACCCTGGCGATCAGCTGTTCGAAGGCCTGGTCGGCACCTATCAGATTGGCGCGGCGAAACTTGTCCTGCAGGTCGCACACCAATTGCTGCGGATCATCGCCCAGCAGAATCGCGCAGACGCCACGCTCGCTTTGCGCCACCAGGATCGCGCCGAGGGAACACTGGCCAACCGCAAAACGAATGTCATTGTTTTGCCCTGCACCACGGTAATCCTTGGGTTTCATGCCCAGCACCTGATCCGCCGCCTCGTAGAATCGGCTGTTGGAGTTGAAGCCGGCAGCGTACAGCGCATCGGTGACCGAGCGACCATCCACCAGCCGCTCGCGCACCCGGCGGGAACGATGGGCCGCGGCATAACCCTTGGGCGTCAGGCCGGTCACGGACTTGAACACCCGATGGAAATGAAAGCTGCTCAAACCTGCTGCTTCAGCAAGCTCATTGAGCGCGGGCAGCGCCTCGGCGGCTTCGATCTGGCGGCACGCGGCGGCCACGGTGGCGGCATGTTGCGCGGCGACCGCGCTTTGATCCTTCGCCGCGCGCTTGCTGGGACGATAACCCGCGGCCTGGGCCAGTTCGGCGCTGTCGAAGAATTCGACATTCTGTGGTTTCGGCAAGCGTGAGAGGCTGCTGGGGTTGCAGTAGATCCCGGTGGTTTTCACCGCATAGACAAATTGCCCGTCCGCCTGTGGATCGCGGGCGAGAACCGCGGCCCAGCGTGGATCGTTTTCGGTGCTGATGCTTGTCGATTGGCTTGTCATGGCATTACATCCTTTGACCCGTTTGCCGCAGATTAATCACCGGCCCCTGTGTCCACACTCCGGCGCTTGCGGTCAAACTCCACGGCGTCAGCGCGCGGTCCGAAAGGTGAAGTTGATCCGGTGTTCGCCCAGGCGCGGGTGCTGGCCATCCTTGATCGGCAGGACGCCGTGATAGCGCAAGCGATCGACGCCGCCCCAGACCACGATGTCGCCATGCAGCAGCGGCAGCCGTTGGCTCTTGTCGCTGCGCGAGAAGCCGCCGAACAGGAACATCGCCGGCAACCCCAGCGATACCGAAACGATAGGTGCAGCGTAGGATTTTTCATCCTTGTCCTGATGCAGGGACATTTTCGCCTCAGGCACATAACGATTGATCAGGCAGGAGTCCGGCACGAAATCTTCAAATCCTGCCTCCCGGGCCGCGGCCTGCGCCAGCTGGAAAAAAACCTCGGGCATGGGAGGCCAGGGCAGGCCGGTCTGCGGGTCGTCGCGGGTATAGCGATAACCACTGCGGTCGGTGGTCCAGCCCCAGGTGCCGCAACTGCTCAGGGCGACCGACATGGTGAAGCCGCCAGGGGTGACCATTTGCCGGAACGGTGCGGCCGCGAGCACGGCTTCCAGTGCCGGCAGCAAACGCTCCAGCCAGGGCAGGGCAAAGCCCCTGAGGACGTAGGATTGTTCGCCGATCTGCTCGCGCCGGCGCTGCTGTTCGGGCTCGAAGTCGGCAAACAGGTCTAGGGTGGTCGGGTGCATGGTGCTCATGATGCGTCGTGAAAGATGATCCCAAGGGTATGCCGTTGTCCGCTGTGCAGGCGACTGACGCCGTGGCGCAGGGTTACCCGATAGTAACCGCGCACGCCTTTGACCGGGCGCTGGTTGACCGCAAAGATCAGGCCGTCGCCTTTTTTCAGACCGATGACCTGCGGGCGCGACTGCATGCGCGGACGCTGCTCGGTGAGCACGAACTCACCGCCGGTGAAGTCTTCCCCTGGTTCTGACAGAAGAATCGCCACCTGCAGTGGGAAGACATGCTCGCCATACAGATCCTGGTGCAGGCAGTTGTAGTCCTGGGGGCCGTATTGCAGCAAAAGCGGTGTAGGACGCTGCTGGCCGGCGGCATGACAACGCTCGAGGAAGGCCGGGTGGCTGTCGGGAAAGCGGCTCGGCAGGTCCATCTGCTCATGCCAGCGATTGGCGATCGGCACCAGTCGCGGGTACAGCGCACTGCGCAGGCGGGCCACCAGCGGCGGCAAGGGGTAGTCGAAATACTTGTACTCGCCACGGCCAAAACCGTGGCGGGCCATGATCACCTGCGAGCGAAAGGGTTCGGTTTGGCCGTACAAGGCGCTGATCCGGTCACAGGCCTTGTGGCTCAACAGCGACGCGATGACCGCGCAGCCATCCTGATCGAGTTGCTGTTCCAGCAGGGGCCAGTCCAGCCTGTCCAGATATTGCTCGCTCATTGCCGAGGCCCTCAGGTCATTGAGGTGGCGAGACTAAGCGGCATTGCCGATTTGAACACTCCGACACTTGCGGTCAAATGTCGGCGGGGAGCAGACGTCCATGTTCGCTGGGGGCAATGTTACAGCGCTTTGCTGACGCTGATGTCGCTGATGACGTCTTCCTGGCCATGCAGGGCGTCCAGCGCGGCTTTGGCTTCTTCTGCCGTGCCGTTTTCCAGCTGGGCGAATTCGAAGCGGCGTTCGCCATTGAGTTTGTACTTGATGACGTATTTGGTCGTCTGGGCCACGGTCATACCTGTCTGTCTGCGTAGTGAGTCGCTGCTCAGCTCAGTTTCGAGCTGGAGCGGCGGATGATCTTGATGGAGTGCGTCAGGGTCGGCTTGCGCGTCACACTGATCGGCCGGCGGTTGACCGTGTCGATGGTGATGTTCCAGAACCCGGTGCTCGGCGCGGTGATGCGGGCCGGGAAGGTATCGAACGCGCCGCCGTGATAGGTGTGACGGCCGCCATTCTTGAAGCTGCGGAAGTTGGCGTCGTTCATCAAGCGTATGTTGCACGTTTGCGAGCATTGAATGACGACGATGTCGTCTTCGTTGAGGTGCTCGCGCTGGTGGATAAATTTCATGGGGCGCCTCCAGAAGGGCTTTTTCTACAAAATCAAAACGATAGCATGGTCGATTGGCGCAGTTTATCAGCCCTGAGGCGTTATTATCCGGCTGTGCGGGCCCGGTGGAGCAATAAAAACGCAGATTGCGCACACCCGGGAAGAAAAAAGCACTGCGCCTTGGAGAAAACCCGTGTTTGAGCTGTCGGAGGGTCTTTAACGGAGGTTTCATATGAAGTGGGGCATGTTTGGCTTGTCGGTCTTGGCAATCAGTGGTTGTGCAAGTGTCTCGGAGATCAACCAGACGTTGCCGACCATGAGTGTGATTTCAGGCAAGAAGCCCCATGAGTACGCGCAGTGCCTGAGCGAAAAACTCGCCGAGAGCCGTGGCGCCTTGCAAATCGAGGAGCAGAAAGACGGGGTGCGAGTGATCGTGCCGCAGAAGCTGTCATCCGGCCCGGCGGCGGTGTTTGATATCGAGGATCGCTCCGGTGGCAGCAGCATCAAGCTGCATGAGCGCATCTCCAACGTGCCAATTCGCCCCTTCGATGTTCGCGATGCCGCCACGGCGTGCATTTCCGGCTGATAGACTGTCGACCGTCAGCACCGATGCCGCCAAAGCAAGGCTTTTGGCGGCATTGTCATTTCTGGAGTCGAGCATGAAGCGAGAGAAGGTACGGGAGCGGCACGCAGAGGGCCACATCTGCGCCACCCATGTGATTCAGAACCCGGCGAATCCGGGTGAATGGATCGTGTTTTTCAAGAAAAGCGCCGGGCGCAGTTTTTTCCTGGTGGACGATAGCGACGAAGTCGAATCCTTCGGCAGTCTCGACGAGTTGGTCGAGACCGTACGCGGCCTGGGGATCAAGTTCGCGGAAATCCACATGTAGGGCACGCGGCCCTATTTGCAGACCACCACCACGCTGCGGTTCTTGAAGTTGCCAACGTCGACGCCCAGGGTCTTGTCGCTTTCCTCAGGGGAAGGTGTGCCGTCAGTGCCGACGATCCGGTAGCCGGTACCGGCGCAGGAGGCATCGGCCTTTTCGTAACAGGTCGCCCAGGAATTGGCCTCGCCGGAGCAGTCGATCGCCAGGCCTTGTTCGCCATTGTTCAGGTAAGTGGTCTCGGAGGTTGCGCAGCCACTGAGGGCCAGCACCGCAATCAGCGGCAAAAATTTGGTCATGTCGTTGTCGTCGTCAGGAAGAGAGGGCAAAGCCTGTGACAGCGTGGGAAGCAAAAGGTTATAGCGAAAGGCCACTTCTTCCGGCATTCGCAAAAAAAGCCCTGCACAAGGGCAGGGCGTCGGGCCGGATCAGTTCTTGTCCTTGCCCCGTCGTTTCGGTGCCGGGTGTTCCAGTTGCAACACCGATGCCACTTCGATCGCCATGGCTTCGGATGGGAAAGGTCCGGCAATGTTCTCGCCGCCAACGCCGGCTACCCACCACTGGCCGTCTTTGGCCTTATTGATCAAGTACCCGTTGACGCTTTTTGCTTCTGACATCTATTTGCCTCGCTGGCTGGTTCAATGGCGCCATGATACCGCCAAATGCACCGTTCGGGTGCCGATGGGCGCACGGTGGTGCGCTTGCCCGTTGGTTGACTTGTCGTGCAAGTCTGGTGGACTCTGCTATCAATAACAGGCTGCTGATCCATTCGCGGTGCTCGCTGCGGAACTAACAGCGAGAATATTTCTCTATGATGGCATCGGTTAGCCAGTGCGGGGCATTGTAAGGTGTACGCCGCCTGATTAGACTGCGCCGAAACTCGTACACACAGCCCTTTCAAGGACTTATATGATCAAGAAATGCTTGTTTCCAGCAGCCGGTTACGGCACTCGCTTCCTGCCAGCGACCAAAGCCATGCCCAAGGAAATGCTGCCGGTGGTAAACAAGCCACTGATCCAGTACGGCGTCGAAGAAGCACTGGACGCTGGCCTGACGGAGATTTCCATCGTCACCGGTCGCGGCAAGCGCGCCTTGGAAGACCATTTCGACATCAGCTACGAGCTGGAAAACCAGATCAAGGGCACCGACAAGGAAAAGTACCTGGTCGGCATCCGCAAGCTGCTCGATAACTGCTCGTTCTCCTACACCCGCCAGACCGAAATGAAAGGCCTGGGCCACGCGATCCTGACCGGCCGTCCGCTGATCGGCGACGAACCCTTCGCCGTGGTACTGGCGGACGACCTGTGCGTCAACCTCGATGGCGACGGCGTATTGACCCAGATGGTCAAGCTGTACAAGCAGTTCCGCTGCTCGATCGTGGCCATCCAGGAAGTCGACCCGCAAGAGACCAACAAATACGGCGTGATCGCCGGCGAGATGATCCGCGACGACATCTACCGCGTGCACAGCATGGTGGAAAAACCAAAACCGGAAGATGCGCCATCGAACCTGGCCATCATCGGTCGCTACATCCTGACCCCGGACATCTTCGACCTGATCGAACAGACCGAGCCAGGCAAGGGCGGTGAAATCCAGATCACCGACGCCCTGATGAAACAGGCCCAGAACGGCTGCGTGATGGCCTACAAGTTCAAGGGCAAGCGTTTCGACTGCGGCGGCGCCGAAGGTTACATCGACGCGACCAACTTCTGCTTCGAGAACTTCTACAAGACGGGCAAGGCTTACTGATAGCGCCCCGGCCGCTTGTATTGAAAAGCGATCTTCACAGGCTTTAATCAAGCTGAAGAAGGTTTAAAGAAACGCCCCGACTTGATCGGGGCGTTTGCTTTTGTGGGAGCTGGCCTGCCGGCGATGGCGTCCTGACAACCCACCAACCTTTGGTTGCTGCACCCTATCCCCTGTAGGAGCTGGCTTGCCAGCGATAGCGGAGTGACCGCCGAAGTATCTCTCGCAGCCGTACTCGATCTACTGTGGGAGCCAGCCTGCTGGCGATGGCGGCCTGAAAGTCGACCTGGATTTTGTTGACCGAGTACATTTCCATTCCTGCGATAACGGCCACTTATGGTTTCGCTCCTACAGCGAGTCACTTGGAAAAGCCTGAAGGAGCAGCCGGTCGACGCTCGATTGCTCGCGAAGAGCATGAGAGCACCGCGTGGTGTCAGGATCCCCGCGTCATCGTTGACCTCCATCGCGAGCAAGCTCGCTCCTACAGGGGGATGGAGGCAGCTAAAAGTAAGCGTATAGCCAACACACGTTCACATGACTGAAGGTGTGTGGTTCAGTCCGTCGACTGCATCCAGTATTTGCCGTACCCGATCTGTAACGGATATGTCCCCCTCAAGCTTTAAGACACTACAGGTAAGCGTAGACAGCCATTCCTGATGCCTGGCCAAGCTACGTCCAGGGACGCCCCCCTCATCATACTGAGCTGCCCAAGCCAGAAACTCCGGCTTTGCTTGACCGAAGCGTTTTACCTCTCGACGTTTCAGTCTCTCTAATCTGAGTTCAACAGGAAGATAAAGGAACACCACAAGATCAAATTCGCTCTCAAGCGGTTGACCCCAGCCCATTA
Organism: Pseudomonas sp. YuFO20; assembly: GCF_035064975.1. NCBI lineage: Bacteria > Pseudomonadati > Pseudomonadota > Gammaproteobacteria > Pseudomonadales > Pseudomonadaceae > Pseudomonas > Pseudomonas sp. YuFO20. The sequence goes on along the minus strand of NZ_JAXDEO010000085.1, from coordinate 11,958 downwards.
CAGATCCGGCAACCACTGCACGGCCATGAGAGCGCATTTCTTGTAGCAAGCGCTCTCCTCGTTGCGTTTTGTCTGCCAGATGCTGGTATGGCGGGTTACTGGGCAGCCACAAAAAATCATCTGCTTCCAGGTGAGTTGTGCTCAGTTCCTTTGCTAAAGCAGCCGCTAAGGTCGAGGTGCCGGTACCAGCCGCGCCTGTGATCAAGATGTAATGTGCAGTCTCTTTTGTCATTTTGCTTTCGGCCGCTCTAAAACGAGTTTGCTATCTCCGATAGTTAACCATGCCCCACTGATGCGCTTGCCGCTACGAAGCGATCCGGCGAACAACCAGTTGGAGCGTCCAAGCGCCCACGGCCTTATCTGATTTTCGACCGCGATATTATCGACGGGCACAGCGCCGTCCTCGACATATCGAGTCAGTGCCGTCCAGCGCTAGACGCTGTCCGGCGCCTATCATGTGGCTGCAGACTTGTCGGGTGATCAAGCAGGGGAATTGATGGCGCAGGCGGGAAGGGCATTCGAAGGTGGAATCGGTTTGGTTTCGTGGGTGACGTCCGGCCTGGCACTCATGGCAATTTTGATTGCGTGGCGCACTCTGCGGATTCCGAAAACGCAATCTGCAGAGAAGCGTTGACCGAAAACGGAGATTGGCCCGAGCATTTCAGCACAACGCTTGCTCAGCGGCCGTCCGCAGGTATGCTATTGGCCTGCCGAGGAGATTGAAAATGGCCTACGATTTTGACCTTTATGTGATTGGCGCCGGTTCTGGCGGTGTGCGGGCGGCTCGGTTTGCTGCCGGGTTCGGGGCGAAAGTGGCCGTGGCCGAGAGTCGCTATCTGGGCGGCACTTGTGTGAACGTCGGCTGCGTGCCGAAGAAACTGCTGGTTTATGGCGCGCACTTTGCCGAGGACTTCGAGCAGGCTTCGGGGTTTGGCTGGAGCCTGGATGAGGCGCAGTTCGACTGGGCGACGCTGATCGCCAACAAGGACCGCGAGATCAATCGCCTCAACGGCATCTACCGCAACCTGCTGGTCAACAGCGGCGTAACGTTGCACGAAGGTCACGCCAAGATCGTCGACCCGCATACCGTCGAGATCAATGGTGAGCGCCACTCGGCTGAAAACATTCTGATCGCCACCGGTGGCTGGCCGCAGATTCCAGAGATTCCCGGGCACGAGCATGCGATCAGTTCCAACCAGGCGTTTTTCCTGAAAGAGCTGCCCAAGCGTGTGCTGGTGGTGGGTGGTGGTTACATCGCCGTCGAGTTCGCCGGGATCTTCCACGGCCTGGGTGCCCAGACCACGTTGCTGTATCGCGGTGAGTTGTTCCTGCGTGGCTTCGACGGTTCCGTGCGCAAGCATTTGCAGGAAGAGCTGACCAAGCGCGGCATGGACCTGCAATTCAATGCCGACATCGAGCGTATCGACAAGCAAGCCGATGGCAGCCTGAAGGTGACGCTCAAGGATGGCCGGCAGCTGGAGGCCGATTGCGTGTTCTACGCCACCGGTCGGCGGCCGATGCTGGACAACCTCGGGTTGGAAAATACCGGGGTGAAGCTCGACAAGAAAGGCTTCGTCGAGGTGGATGACCTGTACCAGACGGCCGAGCCTTCGATCCTGGCCCTGGGCGATGTGATCGGCCGGGTGCAGCTGACGCCCGTGGCGCTGGCCGAAGGCATGGCGGTAGCGCGACGCCTGTTCAAGCCTGAGCAATATCGCCCGGTGGACTACAAGATGATCCCGACGGCGGTGTTCAGCCTGCCGAACATCGGCACGGTGGGTCTGACCGAGGAGGAAGCGCGGGAAGCTGGCCACGAGGTGCAGATCTTCGAAAGCCGGTTCCGGCCGATGAAGCTGACCCTGACCGAATGCCAGGAGCGCACGCTGATGAAGCTGGTGGTGGACGCCCAGACCGACAAGGTGCTGGGTTGCCACATGGTCGGTCCCGAGGCGGGTGAAATCGTCCAGGGCCTGGCCATCGCCTTGAAGGCCGGCGCCACCAAGCGCCACTTCGACGAAACCATCGGGGTGCACCCGACGGCCGCCGAAGAGTTCGTGACCCTGCGTACCCCGGTCGGCGCTTAATCGCCCTTGGCGACGCCTGGCGCTGCTGCAATGGCAGCGGCCAGGCGTACGCTTTCTTCCAGCTCTGCCTGGGTTTTCAGCAGTTCGATTTCCAGTGACTTGTTCGCCTGCGTTTGCTCCTCGACGCTCTGTTTGAGCGCCTGGCTTTCCAGCATGGCGACACGCAGGCGTTCCTGGAGGAGGGTGCGTTCGCTGTCGACCCGGTTGGCCTGGTCGAGCAGTTGATCCTGGCGGGTATTGCTTTGCTTGAGCTGCTCTTGCAATAGGCTCAGCTCGCGCAAGGTGCCGCGGTTCTCCGTCAGCAGGCGTTCGTTGTCGCGGTGCAGCTGGGTGATTTCGTCCTGGCGCACCAGGGCGCTTTGCTGAGCCTGGCGCAATTCCATCTGCAGTTGCTGTACCTGACCTTCGTGGCGGCTTTGCTCCTGCTCGCGCTGCTCCTTGACCGCGTTGCGGTAGTGCTCCAGGGCGTCACGGCTGTGCAGGTGTTTCTCTTCGAGCGAGCGAATCTGCTCGTCCTTGTCCCGCAAACGCAATTCGAAATCAGCCAATGCCTGGCTCTGTCCGGCATTGCGGGTCTGTTCGCCCTGAAGTTGATCGCGGGTGCTTTGCAGTGCCTCGGATTCCTGGGTCAGGGCCAGGCTTTGCAGTTCGTAGTGTTGCTGCAATTGCGTATTGGCTTGCTCGGCCTGTTGCAGCTGCAATTCCAGCGCCTTGCGTTGTTGCTCGTACTGCTCGCGTGCCTGGTCAATCGGTTCCTGGGCCTGCTCCTTGAGCCGCTGTGCCAGGCGCGTCACCAAGGCCAGCAACTCGTCGTCGATCGGCTCGGACGGCGTCTCGTCAGGGTCCGGGGTGCTGTCGTCGAGCTCTTTCATATAGCGATGGATCGTGGTTTTCGAACCGGTATTGCCCATTTCGATGCGCACGGCATCGATGCTGGGGTTTTCGCCACGGGCAATGATCGCCAACCGCGCCGCTTGCACCACTTGTTTATTCACGCCGACACGGGCCATGAGAACTCCTGCGTTTTTGCTATGTGGTACGTACCACGTATATACACATTGTACCATTCATTTGATGAAGCTTGATATCTGATTATCCTGATACGGGATATACTGGTATTACCCCGTGTTATATCGATTTTGAGGCGTTCGCGCCTCCAGATCCGTACACAAACCCCGGCGCCGCGTACATCCACCCGGCCAGCGTCATCGTTAACGTCCATCGCGAGCGAGCTCGCTCCTACAGTTGAAGCAAGGTTATTTACATGAGCGAGCTGGATCGTTACCTGCAAGCCGCCACGCGCGACAACACCCGTCGCAGCTATCGGGCGGCCATCGAGCATTTCGAGGTGAGTTGGGGCGGTTTCCTGCCGGCAACCGGCGACAGCGTGGCGCGCTATCTGGTGGCCCACGCGGGTGTGCTGTCGATTAACACCTTGAAGCTGCGCTTGTCAGCGCTGGCGCAGTGGCATAACAGCCAGGGGTTTGCCGACCCCACCAAGGCGCCGGTGGTGCGCAAGGTGTTCAAGGGCATTCGGGCGTTACATCCGGCCCAGGAAAAACAGGCCGAGCCGCTGCAGCTTCAGCATCTGGAACAGGTTGTGGCCTGGCTTGAACTGGAGGCGTTAACCGCCCGGCAACAAGGCGATCGACCGGGGCTGCTGCGGGCTCGGCGCGACATGGCGTTAATCCTGCTGGGCTTCTGGCGAGGCTTTCGCAGCGATGAGTTATGCCGTGTGCAGATCGAGCATGTGCAGGCCAGCGCAGGTTCCGGCATCACCCTGTACTTGCCACGCAGCAAGAGCGACCGGGAAAACCTCGGCAAGACCTACCAGACCCCCGCGCTGCAGCGGTTATGCCCGGTGCAGGCCTACATCGACTGGATCACCGAGGCCGCGCTGGTTCGCGGGCCGGTGTTCCGTGGCATCGACCGTTGGGGGCATTTGAGCGAGGAGGGCCTGCACGCCAACAGCGTGATCCCGCTGTTGCGCCAGGCGCTGGAGCGCGCCGGCATACCCGCCGAGCACTACACCAGCCACTCCCTGCGCCGTGGGTTTGCCTCGTGGGCACACCAGAGCGGATGGGACTTGAAGTCATTGATGAGCTACGTCGGCTGGAAGGACATCAAATCCGCCATGCGCTACATCGAAGCCAGTCCCTTTCCCGGCATGGCCCGTCTCGCGGAAAAGCCACTCGAGTCGTAAATTCGCTTTTCTTCTATTAATACTGTTGGCTAATAGCGAAAGCCAATCAGCGGCATGAGGTTTGCCAATGAGCCAACCGTCCGTCGAGTGGGTAAAGTCTCTCCATCAACTTCTTAACCCCTGACGGAGAGTCAACGATGCCTATCATCAACAGCCAAGTTAAACCATTCAAAGCTGACGCATTCAAAAACGGCGACTTCGTAAAAGTTTCCGACGCCGATCTGAAAGGCAAGTGGTCCGTGGTGTTCTTCTACCCGGCCGACTTCACCTTCGTTTGCCCGACCGAGCTGGAAGACCTGGCTGACAACTACGACGCTTTCCAGAAACTGGGCGTCGAGATCTACAGCGTTTCCACCGACACCCACTTCGCCCACGCTGCCTGGCACAACACTTCGCCAGCCATCGGCAAGATCCAGTACACCATGATCGGCGACCCAACCCACGCCATCTCCCGCAACTTCGACGTGCTGATCGAAGAAGCTGGCCTGGCTGACCGTGGCACCTTCGTGATCAACCCTGAAGGCCAGATCAAGATCGTCGAGCTGAACGACGGCGGTGTAGGTCGTGATGCTTCCGAGCTGCTGCGCAAGATCAAGGCTGCCCAGTACGTCGCTGCTCACCCGGGCCAGGTCTGCCCAGCCAAGTGGAAAGAAGGCGAGGCCACGCTGGCCCCGTCCCTGGACCTGGTCGGCAAGATCTAAGTCCGTGACGCGCTTCATCAGGGCGGACTTCCGCACCTTCTAAGCAAGCTGCACCGCCCAATAAAAACGCCCGGGCGAGATTCGCTCGGGCGTTTTTTTATGCCACACATTCAAGGAAATCGCCCGTATGTTGGACACCAATCTTAAAGCCCAGTTGAAATCGTACCTGGAACGGGTCACCCAGCCGATCGAGATCGTTGCCTCACTCGACGACGGTGCGAAATCCCAGGAAATGCTCGCACTGCTGAAAGACGTCAGCAGTCTTTCCACCCAGATTACCTTGCTCGACAACGGTGATGACGCCCGCAAGCCATCGTTCTCGATCAACCGCCCGGGCGCGGATATCAGCCTGCGTTTCGCCGGCATCCCGATGGGCCACGAATTCACATCCCTGGTGCTGGCCTTGCTGCAAGTCGGCGGTCACCCCTCCAAGGCCAGTGTCGAAGTGATCGAACAGATCCGCTCGCTCAAGGGTGAGTTCAACTTCGAGACTTATTTCTCGCTGTCCTGCCAGAACTGCCCGGACGTGGTCCAGGCGTTGAACCTGATGGCGGTACTCAACCCCAACATCCGCCACGTCGCCATCGACGGCGCGCTGTTCCAGGCAGAAGTCGATGAGCGCCAGATCATGGCGGTACCGAGCATCTACCTCAACGGCGTGAACTTCGGCCAGGGCCGCATGGGCCTGGAAGAGATCCTCGCCAGGATCGATACCAGCGGCATCGAGCGCCAGGCCGAGAAGATCAGCGCCAAGCAAGCCTTTGACGTATTGGTGGTCGGCGGTGGCCCGGCCGGTGCTGCGGCGGCGATCTATGCTGCGCGTAAAGGCATTCGCACCGGTGTCGCGGCCGAGCGTTTTGGTGGGCAGGTGCTTGACACCATGGCCATCGAAAACTTCATCTCCGTGCAGGAAACCGAAGGGCCAAAACTGGCCGTCGCCCTGGAAGAACACGTCAAGCAGTACGACGTGGACATCATGAACCTGCAACGCGCCGACAAGCTGCTGCCGGGAAAAGACGGCGAGCTGCATGAAGTTCAGTTCGCCAGCGGCGCTAAGCTGAAAGCCAAGACCGTGATCCTGGCCACGGGTGCGCGGTGGCGTGAAATGAACGTGCCCGGCGAGCAGGAATACCGCAACAAGGGCGTGGCCTACTGCCCGCACTGCGACGGCCCGTTGTTCAAAGGCAAGCGCGTGGCGGTGATTGGTGGCGGCAACTCCGGCGTGGAAGCGGCTATCGACCTGGCCGGTATCGTGTCCCACGTCACGCTGCTCGAGTTCGATGTACAACTGCGTGCCGATGCGGTGTTGCAGCGCAAGTTGCACAGCCTGCCGAACGTGACGGTGATCACCAGTGCGCAAACCACTGAAGTGACGGGCGACGGGCAGAAGGTCAACGGCCTGCGCTACAAGGATCGTCAGACTGACGAATTGCGCAGCGTGGAACTGGAAGGGATCTTCGTGCAGATCGGTCTGTTGCCCAACACCGATTGGCTCAAGGGCACCATCGAGCTGTCACCCCGTGGCGAGATCATCGTCGATGCGCGCGGTGAAACCTCGGTGCCGGGCATCTTCGCCGCTGGCGACGTGACCACCGTGCCGTACAAGCAGATCGTGATCGCAGTGGGCGAGGGCGCCAAGGCTTCCCTGAGCGCATTCGACCACTTGATCCGCACCTCGGCCCCGGCATAAACCGGACGCTGAAAACACAAAACCCATGAGCGATCATGGGTTTTTTTTCCGACACATTTCCAAATGTGGGAGCGGGCTTGCTCGCGAAAGCGGTGTGTCAGCCACCATCACTGCTGAATGACACACCGCTTTCGCGAGCAAGCCCGCTCCCACAGGGGGATAGGCGGTGTGCGTTAGAGTGGGGCTGGCTGGATGATTTCAACCCAATAGGCATCCGGGTCCTTGATGAACGCCAGGCTCTTCATGCGGCCGTCGTTCAGGCGCTTCTGGAAGTCGCAGCCCAGCGCTTCGAAGCGCTCGCACGCGGCGACGATGTCCGGCACGGAGATGCAGATGTGGCCGAATCCGCGCGGGTCGGTATTGCCATTGTGATAGGCAAAGTCCGGATCGTTTTCGGTGCCGTGGTTATGGGTCAGCTCGAGAATGCCGGGGATCGATTTCATCCACTGCGTACGCGCGGCGGCATCGGCCGGAATCTGGCTCTTGTCGACCAGGGCGAGGAAGTAGAGGCTGAATTCCGCTTCCGGAAAATCGCGTTTCTCCACCAGCGAGAAACCGAGGATGCGCGTGTAGAAGTCCAGGGACTTGGTGATGTCCTTGACCCGCAACATGGTGTGGTTGAAGACGAATTGCCGGGTGGCTGTGTCAGGCTGTGCGGTCACGCCGGGGAAGGTGTTCAGTTCGTGCAGGCTCATGGGCCCTCCGGAAAATAATTGGGGCTGACGAATGATGACAATGATACGCATGGACGGCGACATCACCAAACTCGAAGCACCTGCTATTGCCTGACCGCCGGTCGAGGATCAGACTTCAGGGCTAACTGGCCGGGTGTTGATTGCAATGATTCGTTTGTGCAGGGCGTTGATTCTCTTGAGTGGTGTGCTTGCGGTTGTGGCCCAGGCTGATACCGATGAGCCGGTGGTGACCTGGCCGCCAGGCTGGCAGGTCGAAGAGGTTGCCCAGGGCGACGCTGGCGCCGGAGTCAGTCGCCAGCGTGCGGTCAAGAATGATGCGCAAGGCACGCCGGTGATGGTGATGGAACTGACCATGACCCGGGTGCAAAGCGGTCATCAGGTGAACCTGGAAGCGGTGTTGCTGGAGATGCGCAAGTCGGTGCAGAAAGACTTTTTCCAGGGTGGTTATCAAAGCGTTTGCAACCGGATTCACTCGACCACCTTGAGTCGCCTGGCGGCCCTGGAAACCACCTGCACCATCACCCAGAACGGCCGGCATGTGCTGTCTCAAACATTGGTCGCGGCGGTGGATGCCGATAAGGCGTACGTTCTTTCCTACGCCGGGCAGGCTGAGGCTTATAAGGCCAGCCAGAATGAAATAGAGGCGGCTCGTAACGGCTTGCAACTTTAGTTGAAGGCTTCAATGAACGCCGTTTTCATGCAGTGCCGAGAGTGTTGGATAGCCAAAAGGATTAAGCAGAAAGTTGCCCGGAAAGTACCGGTTGATCGGCCGAGATGCTTGCATTTAGATGCTATCAATGAAAAAAGCCCTGCATGTGCAGGGCTTTGTTTTTTTTTCAGTACGAAGGTTTAGCCACGCAGCCAGGAATCGACGGTGGCGGCACCGTATTGTTCCTTCCAGGCCTTCAGCCCGCGATGGTTGCCACCCTTGGTTTCAATCAGCTCGCCGGTATGCGGGTTCTGATAAACCTTGACCACGCGAGCGCGGCGGGTTTTCGGCGCGGCCTGTTGCAGACCGGATTTTGCCGGGTTCGGGTCGAGGATGGCGATGATGTCGCGCAGGCTCTTGCCGTAGGTTTTCATCAGCCCCTGGAGCTTTTCTTCGAATTCGATTTCTTTCTTGAGCCCGGCATCGTTCTTCAGGGATTCAAGCTGCTTGAGCTGCTCTTGAAGGGCCTTTTCAGCTGCACGAAATTCAGCGAGTCTGGACAATATCTTTACTCCAATAGTGTGTTTGGCTGATACCAACCGCAAACAAAGCTATAAGCCAAGAGCCTTGAAGCGACTCGGTGATAAATGGCTCACCTGCCAATCTAGCGCAGGCATGAAAAATTGTAGTAGTTAATTGATCAAGAGTAAATCATGTCTTTTTCTTCATGTAACAAGAGTTGTGCCTTGATACATTTTGGAGAGAGTGGTTGGCTGCTAAAGGCCACTAGTTAATGATCACTTAATGCGTTAATGAAGTCTGCCGCAGGCATCGGTCGGCCAAATAGATAACCTTGCAGGTAGTTCACATGGTGGGCGGTCAGGTAGTCACTTTGTTCCGGGGTTTCCACCCCTTCGGCAACCATGGCCAGATTGAGCTTGGCCGCCAGCTCGATGATGCTGTCCAGGATGTGACTGGAGAGGGTGTCGACGCCGATCATGGCGACAAAGCTCTGGTCGATCTTCAGGAAGTCCACGTTGAACTGGCGCAGGTATCCCAGGCTAGAGTGGCCTGTACCGAAGTCGTCGATGGCGATCATCACGCCAAGGTCATGCAACTGCTCGAACAGTTGATGGGTAATGGCCGTGGGCTCGATCAGCTTGCGCTCGGTCAACTCCAGGACCAGGTGGATGGAGCCGGGGGCAAACGCGTCGAGGAACTGGCGGCAATCCTCGACCAATGCAAGATCACGGCAATGATCGGCGGTGATATTGATGCCGATGTGAAACGGCTCGGTAAAGGACGCCGACCGCGGTGCCAGCAGCAGTGCGGTCTGTTCCATGATCGAGCGGGTCATGGGCACGATCAGTCCGCAGTGTTCGGCAAACGGAATGAACAGATCGGCGCGCACCAGGCCTTCCTTGGGATGGTCCCAGCGCATCAGCACCTCGACCCCCCTGCACTTTTTACTGTGCGCCTGCACCACCGGCTGGAAATACGGCACGAACTCTCCCGCGTCCAGTGCGCGTTGCATCTCAAGGGTCGGGGACGACGAACGTTTCTGGATGACATGCCCGATAAAACCGGAGATCACACCGAAAAACAGCAACAAGCTGAACAGTGGCGGATATTCACTGCTCATGTACCGCCACACTTCGCCTGCGGGGAAACCGGCCTTCACACTGAAGGGATAACGCGAAGAGGTCAGACTGTTTTCTGCGACGGGGAACTCGGGTGGGTCGCCAACGTGAAAACTACCGTCGGCGGACAACCAGTTAGGTCCCACTTGCAACAACAGCAGTTTCTGTCGCCCGATCAGGCGCAAGAGATTGCTCAGGTGGTATCCGTCCAGCGTGCTCATGGCGCCCCGTTTGCCGTCGCTGATTCTATAGACGAGTAAGGCGGTGTCGGGCGTTACCGGGTTGCCCTTCATCAGCAACAGCTGGCCGTTGGCAAAGTCTCCCGAAGCGATTTTTTCGTGATAATCGCCGAACAGGGAACTGCAATAGATTGTGTCGTCCCACAGCAGGTTGGTTGAGCGCACGAATGGACGCTTTGTTACCTGCTCGCGCAATGCCAGGTTGACGTCAATGCAACTCTGGCCGGCCAACGGCAATAATTCGCGCGCTGCCTGAGCGGTGTTGTCGAGCATCAGTTCGAACTGGCGAAGCGCTTCCTCGGCGGTGTGCTCGGTACTGTGCCGGAGTACACGTTCGGCCTGCATATGCAGAATGGCAAAACCCAGCAGGATCGGGAGCAGTCCACTCAACAGGGTCACGGCGACCCTCATGCGGCGTTGTCGGGCTTTGGTTTTCAGTGGCATTCGCGAAACCTGTATCGATGAAGTCGGGCTCTCAAAGGCTGGCGGGGCGTGAGGCCTCCCATGAAGAGTTCAGGTACGGGGCAGGATAGTTGGCCCTTCAGGAAAAAACGATGTCTACGCGTGAACAGGGTGATCCTGGCGGGGATTTACCTGTGCAACAAACCCCTTGCACGGTGGGGGAAAAAGGGGATTTGATACAGGAGGCGGACAAATTGATTTACGCTGTGTAGAATCAGGTTACGCATACAATAATAATCGTCTTCTGGCAGCAGAAGCCTCGCCCTCAGAGCCTCGGGTCGACAATGAAGATATTCGGGTTTCAATTGATCTACGGTGACTTCCTCGCCCGCAGCGTGCGGGGCATCTCCTGCGCGCCACCCACCGGTCTCAGCATTGCTGGCAACTAACCTTTGTTAATTCCAAAAGCATGATGAGGCGCCAACCATGGCAGATTTATACGAAAACCCAATGGGCCTGATGGGCTTCGAGTTCATCGAACTGGCATCGCCAACCCCCAATACCCTGGAGCCGATCTTCGAGATCATGGGCTTCACCAAGGTCGCGACCCATCGCTCCAAGGACGTGCACCTGTATCGCCAGGGCGCGATCAACCTGATCCTCAACAACGAACCCAACAGCGTCGCCTCGTACTTCGCCGCCGAGCACGGCCCGTCGGTGTGCGGCATGGCGTTCCGCGTCAAGGACTCGCAAAAGGCCTACAACCGCGCCCTGGAACTCGGTGCCCAGCCGATCCACATCGAGACCGGCCCGATGGAGCTGAACCTGCCGGCGATCAAGGGCATCGGCGGCGCGCCGCTGTACCTGATCGACCGTTTCGGTGAAGGCAGCTCGATCTATGACATCGACTTCGTGTTCCTGGAAGGCGTTGACCGCCACCCGGTCGGTGCCGGCCTTAAGATCATCGACCACCTGACCCATAACGTGTATCGCGGTCGCATGGCTTACTGGGCGAACTTCTACGAGAAGCTGTTCAACTTCCGTGAAATCCGCTACTTCGACATCAAGGGTGAGTACACCGGCCTGACCTCCAAGGCCATGACCGCCCCGGACGGCATGATCCGCATCCCGTTGAACGAAGAGTCGTCCAAGGGCGCCGGGCAGATCGAAGAGTTCCTGATGCAGTTCAACGGCGAGGGCATCCAGCACGTGGCCTTCCTGTCCGATGATCTGCTCAAGACCTGGGATCACCTGAAAAGCATCGGCATGCGCTTCATGACCGCGCCGCCGGACACTTACTACGAAATGCTCGAAGGCCGTTTGCCCAACCACGGTGAGCCAGTGGGCGAGTTGCAGGCGCGTGGCATTCTGCTGGACGGTTCGTCCGAGTCGGGCGACAAGCGCCTGCTGCTGCAGATCTTCTCGGAAACCCTGATGGGGCCGGTGTTCTTCGAATTCATCCAGCGTAAAGGGGATGACGGTTTCGGTGAAGGCAACTTCAAGGCGTTGTTCGAGTCGATTGAGCGGGATCAGGTTCGTCGTGGTGTGTTGTCCACTGATTAATGGGTTAGCGCTGTAAAACTGTGGGAGCGGGCTTGCTCGCGAAAGCGGTGTGTCAGTCACAAGTAACGTTGACTGATACACCGCTTTCGCGA
>NZ_JAXDEO010000084.1:0-18913 GCF_035064975.1 Pseudomonas sp. YuFO20 | reverse complement strand
GGCAAGCCAGCTCTCTGTAGGAGCTGGCTTGCCAGCGAAGAGGCCCGCCCAATCACCGGAAAACTCCAAGGGTCGACCCTCTAACAACCAACCGCGCCGAAAAATCCAGCGTCCGCAGCGGCCCGTCATCCCCACGCAGCCGCTTGAGCAAACACTCAAACGCACTCGCGCCAATCTCGCTGGTCGGCTGGGCGAGGGCGGTGATGCCGCTGCCCACCAACGGATACCAATCCAGGTCATCAAGGGCGATCAGCCCCACGTCCTCAAACAGATTGCAATGGAGTTCACGCAAGGAATAGGTACTGGCCAGCGCGGCGATCCCGTTCGCGCAAAACAGCGCTTTCGGGCCAGGGCCGGGCGTATCGAGGAAGGTTTTCAGATTTGCCGTCAGCTCGCTGCCGGTTTCGATGTTTGTCCCGCGAAGCGCGGGCCGCTGCTCGATCTGCGCCTTGAAGCTGGCGACCCGCTCGATTCGCGAACTGGTGCCGTCAAACGGCTCGCTCACCAGCAGCACGTCACGGTAGCCGCGTTCTTCAAGGTGGGCGAGGGCCATCGCGACGGCCGCCGGGTTGTCCAACCCGACCCTATCGCTCTCAAGGTGCTCGACCTTGCGGTCCACCAACACCAGGGGCATCTCCCGGTGCAGTTCGTGCAACGCGTCGCGGTGATGGCCGAGGGTATTTACGATCAGGCCTTCGATATTGTACGAGCGCAGCAGGGCCAGATGCTGGCGTTCCTGCTCGTCGTCGCGGTCGGTGTTGCACACCACGAGGCTGTAGCCGTGCTGACGGCAGGCGGTTTCCACGCCGTGCATCACGGCAATCGAATAGGGGTTGCGGATATCGGCCACCAGCATGCCGATCAGGCGGGTACGCCCGCGCTTCAAGCCGCGGGCCATCTGGTTCGGGCGATAGCCCAGCTCGGCGATGGCCTGTTCGATGCGCTGGGCGATGGCATCGGAGAGCAGTGCGCGATCGTCGCCGATGAACCGTGAAACGCTGGCCTTGGAGACCTTGGCGTGTTCGGCCACGTCGAGCATGGTCACGCGGCTGCGCTGGGCGGCGGAGAAATCGTTCACGGGTACAAACCTTCTTATTGGATTTATAAGTTCGAGCGCATGGCGCTGAAACCGGTTTCAGAAGACACCAGAAACCAATGCTTCGTCAAGTATTCGATGAATAAATACTGACAATTGGGATCAAGCCAACACGCTCAGCCAGGTTGAACCCAGCAGCAACAGGGCCATGCAGCCGTTGAAGCGCTGCATGGCCCGGGGTGAACGCAGCCATCGTGTGGAGCCCGCGCCGAGCAGCGCCCAGACGCCGAGGCAAGGCAGGGAAATCAGAAAGAACACCAGCGACAGATACAGCACGTGAACCAGGCGCTGTTCGCCAGCCCCGGCAAACACGCTGACCACCGCCAGCGCCATCATCCAGGTTTTCGGATTGATCAATTGCAGGCTGGCGGCACCGAACATGCCCAAGCGGCGCTCGGTTTTCTGCGCGCTGATGGCGACGGTCGGGGCTCGGAATATCTGCCAGGCCAGGTAACTCAGCCACGTCACACCGGCCCACTGCATGACCGTTTGCAGGGCGGGCCAGGCAGCCAGCGACGAACCTGCGCTGGTGCCCACCAGCAGCACCAGGGTCGCGGCCCCGGCGCAGGCGCCGAATATGATCGGCACGGCGGCCGCCAAGCCGTATCGGGCACTGTTGCTCAACACCAGGATGTTGGTGGGGCCAGGGGTTATCGAGGCGACAAAGGCAAACAACAGGAAGGGCAGTAACGTCGGGAAAGAGGGCAGCATCGCAGGCAAACTCGGTGAAGATCATTGAATTCGATCTTCACAAAGCGGCGTCTATCTGTCTGGAAGATTTGAGCAACGCTTGCGGTACAGCGCTGGTGTAATGCCGTAGGCACGCACGAACCAGCGGCCCAGATGGCTCTGGTCGGCAAAACCCAAGGTCATCGCCACCACCGCGGGTTGCTCACCACGGGCCAGCATTCGCCGCGCCGTGGCCAAACGTAATTGCACCAGATACGCATGGGGCGCGATGCCATAAGCCGCCTTGAAGGCGCGGGTCAGGCGGAAGCGGTCGACCCCGGTAACGGCGGCCAACTGGTCGAGGCCGATGTCATATTGCGCGTTGGCGTGCAGGTATTCTCGAGCCTTCTGCGCCACTTGGGGCAGGCGCGGGTCTTCGCCATGGCGAGTGCGCCAGTGCAAATGGCTGGTCAAGCGTTCGAGCAGGGCGTCGAGGGTGGTCTGGCGAACGATCTTCAATTCGCCGCGGTGCAGGGTTTCAAACGCGAGGCTGGTCGCATGGGCCAGGCGCGGGTCGGTTGCGAGGGTATTGGCGAAGCTCAACTCGGCGTTTTGCGGGGCATTGTCGAACACCGCCGCGAGTTCGCGCCGCAACCAGTGCGGGTCGAGGTACAACATGCGATAGGTGAAACCGTCGGCGGTCGGCGCATCGCCGTCATGAATGTCGCCCGGCTCGAGTAAAAACACCTTGCCCGGTGTGCTCTGGTGCTTCGTGCGGCGGCAATTGAATTGCTGAACCCCTTGCTCGGTCACGCCCACCAGGTAGCTGTCATGCCAATGCGGATCGTAGGCATGGCCCTGGAAATGCGCGCGCAGGGTCTCGATGCCGGTGTCGGCATCCTGGGCCAGGTCGATCCAGTTGTGGGCGGTCATGTTGCACCTGTGGGACGGATTGCCAGCGTATTTAACGCCTGCGTCGAGGGTGATGGCTAGAACGTTTGTGCAGAAACATTTCCACCCTTGGGCCATAGCACAAACAGGCTGCAACGCCACTAACCGTTCTGATAGCTGTTTTTCAAAGAGGTCGGGCTTTAGTCTCAGGCCATGGAGCTATTTGAGCAGAAGGGCAGGTCATGAATCTTTTGCTACCGCAGAAACCCGGTAATCTCCAGTTCTCTTCGATAACCTCGGATTCGATGAATGTCGCGTGGTCCTACACCACGCCATTCAACCGATTTGAAGTTGCCTATGGGCGTGATGATCAATGGCCGAACCCTATCGATAAAAAACATACGACGACTCGAAGCTTGCGCATTACAGGGTTGCAGCCGGAAACCAAATACTTCATCCAGGTACGCGCGGAAGACGGGACCGGCCTCTCGCCAGAATCGGAAGGTATCGCAACCACAAAGGCCGGCATCGCAAAGCCTGTTGCCCCGACCGGATTCAGTGCCAGGCCGACGAAAGACTCAGTGGCATTGACCTGGCAAAAGTCCACGCTTGCCTCAGGTTATCGAGTGAGTTACGGCTTGCTCCCCAATGGTCCGGTGATCAATACAATCACCGCCACTGTCGAGGCCTGCACGGTCAGCGGGTTACGCTCAGGGACCGCCTATTATTTTGATCTGGTGGCGTTCAACGCGGCGGGTGATTCGCCGTCGGTACGAACAACGGCAACCACGCTGGCGGTGCCTGCAGCCCCGACCAATTTGCGTGCAACGCCCGCCATTGTGTCGATGGTCCTGGCGTGGTCGCCATCGGCGGGGGCTATTGAGTATGTCATCCGCTATGGAATCGAGCCAAACGGTCCTGCCCAGACGAAAAGTTCGGTGCAACCGAGCTTTGAGCTGACCGGGCTGACTAAAAATACGCTGTACTTTGTCGAGGTCAGTGCAGCCAACGCCAACGGCGAGTCCTCGCCTGCGCGCATCACCGAAAAAACACTGGATGGACCTGCCATTCCTTCAAAGCCAGGGACTTTGCATACGCTGGTCACCTTCGATCAGGTTCGCGTCACTTGGGGCCCGCCCCAGTCCCCGAATTATGAAGTCGCGTATGGCCTTGTGGATAAATACCCCGAGGTGATTGACAGGCAAACAACCGCGAATATCACTGACACCCTCAAGTATCTGGCGCCTGGTACGCGATACTTCATCGAGGTTCGAGGCTTTAACGCCAGTGGCTTCTCGGAGCCCTCCAGTGCCGAAGTCACCATCGGGCCGGACCAGACGCAACCGCGCGGCCTGCACAATCCGGGCAGGACATTTTCCGAGGCATGGTTGAAGTGGGAAAGACCGGAAGATCTCTCCTATTTCATCGATTACGAAATCACCTGCCCAGGGCGTGAACCTGTACGAACCACTGCGCTGGAGCACATCTTCACGGACTTGATCCCCGAAAAGGCCTATACGTTCAAGCTCCAGCCACGCAGGATCGAAGGTCCCGCTCCGGCGTTGCCTGTGTCGATTCAGGTAGTGACCCATGACCGAGTGCCCCCCACCAAGCCGAGAGAATTGAAACTCATTGCATCAACACCAGGTAACGCAACACTGAACTGGAGTGCCCCTGAAGACAATGTGGGCGTGACAGGTTATCAAGTTCGCCGCAACGACGGGGCTTGGGTCGCTGTGAGCGGAACCAGCCATCCTGTCACTGGTTTGATAGAGGGTGCCGTCGAAAGATTTGAAGTGCGCGCCAGAGACGCGGCTGGAAATTGGTCTGTTTCGGCTGACGTGTCTACCAGGAAACAAGTCGCGCCTGGTGCTCCCCGAAACTTCCGTTATTCAACATCGGTGTTGCTATCCATACTGAGATGGGATGCTCCGATAGATGGGATGGATGTAATCGATTATCGAATCATATTGACCGGACCACAGGGACGCGATCTTCATTACACCGCAGATGGCACGATGTTGACGCCGCTCCTGATTGCAAAAACCCGCTATGACGTGCGGATTACAGCGCGAAATGCTGTTGGGGAATCGCTGCCGTTAATCGCTGAGATGACGACTAAATGAGGCAACATCAGCCAAACAATCCCGCGGCGATATTGATCGAAAAGCCCAATATCGCTGTATTGAATATAAAACCGATCAACGACTGCGCCAGTACAATCTTGCGCATATCCCGAGTCGCCACACCGACATCCGCAGTCTGCACTGCCACGCCGATGGTGAACGAGAAATACAGGAAGTCCCAGTAGTTGGGCGTCGTCAGGCCTTCGGCAAATCGCAGCGCCGGGTCCTTGCCTTCCCAGGTATAGAACAGGCGGGCGTAGTGCAGGCTGAAGATCACCCCGATCAGCAGCCAGGAACCGGTGACGGTCAACGCGGTAAACCCGTAGTGCAGCAACTTGCGCGTGGTTTCCAGGTCTTTGCTGCCGGCCAGTTCGAAGGCGATGGTGGCAAGGCTCGCAATCGCGGCGATGCTGACCACCAGCAGCACCAGCCTGGCGTTTTCGTCTTCGATCTCGGCAATGCGCCGCACGTCTTGCGCTTTGCTGCGCGCGGCGAGCCAGATCATCAGGAGCAGATAGGTCCAGACCCCGGCATTCCAGCCAAAGAGTATCTTGCTGATGATCGAATCGGCCGGCGCCAGAATGCCCACCGCGATGCCGAAGGTGGTGGCGGCCGACAGGCGAGGGTGGGTGTGGGTGAGGTAGGGCATGAAGGCATACTTTGACGGAACCTCGTTGCACCATAGCGCAGGCCACCCCTCTTTTGTAGGAGCTGCCGAAGGCTGCGATCTTTTGATCTTGATCTTAAACAATCAAAATCAAAAGATCGCAGCCTTCGGCAGCTCCTACAGGGATCGTGGTGTGGGTTAAGGCTTTCTGCGCACCAGCTTCATCACCACCACAAAGAACACCGGCACAAACACCACGGCCAGGGTCGCGGTGATCATCCCGCCAATCACCCCGGTGCCGATGGCTTGCTGGCTGGCCGAGCTGGCACCGGTGGCGATCGCCAAGGGCACCACGCCAAGGATGAACGCCAGCGAGGTCATGACAATCGGCCGCAGGCGCAGGCGTGCGGCCTGCAATGTGGCGTCGATCAGGTCGTGGCCTTCGTCGTACAGGCTCTTGGCGAATTCGATGATGAGGATCGCGTTCTTCGCCGACAGACCGATGATGGTGATCAGCCCGACCTTGAAGAACACATCGTTGGGCATGCCGCGCAGCGTTACCGCCAGTACCGCACCGAGCACGCCCAATGGCACCACCAGCAACACCGAAGTCGGAATCGACCAGCTTTCGTACAGCGCCGCCAGGCACAGGAACACGATCAACAGCGACAAGCCCAACAGGATCGGCGCCTGGCTGCCGGACAAGCGTTCCTGCAACGACAGCCCGGTCCACTCCTGGCCCAACCCGGCCGGACCCTGCGCCACCAGCCGTTCGATCTCGGCCATGGCTTCGCCGGTGCTGTGCCCGGGCGTCGGTTCGCCGGAAATGCTGACTGCCGGATAGCCGTTGTAGCGGGTCAACTGCGCCGGGCCCTGGGTCCATCTGGCCTGGACGAAGGCCGACAAGGGCACCATTTTTCCGTCGCTGTTGCGCACATGGATTTTCAGCAGATCGGCCACCTGACTGCGTTGATCACCCTCGGCCTGCACGACAACGCGCTGCATCCGCCCCTGGTTGGGGAAGTCGTTGATGTAGCTCGAGCCGACGGCGGTGGACAACACGCTGCCGATGTCGGCGAAGGACACCCCCAGGGCGTTTGCCTGCTTGCGGTCGACGATCAGCTCGACCTGTGGCGCTTCGGCCAGGGCGCTTTCACGCACATTCATCAGGATCGGGCTTTTCTCGGCGGCGGCGAGTAATTCAGTGCGCGCCTGCATCAACGTGGCATGGCCGAGGCCGCCTCGATCCTGCAAACGGAACTCGAAACCGCTGGAGGTACCGAGACCGTCCACGGGCGGCGGCAGTACCGCGAAGGCCACGGCATCCCTGATCTGGCTGACGGCGATGTTGGCGCGATCGGCAATGGAGCTGGCCGAGGCGTCGCTGCCGCGCTCCGACCAGTCCTTGAGCGTGGTAAAGGCCAGCGCCGCATTCTGGCCGCTGCCGGAGAAGCTGAAACCGAGGATCACCGTGCTGTCGCCCACGCCGGGCTCCGTGGCGTTATGCGCCTCGATCTGCTCGACCACCTGCACCGTGCGGTTCTTGCTCGCGCCGGGCGGCAACTGGATGTCGGTGATGGTGTAGCCCTGGTCTTCCACCGGCAGGAACGAGGAGGGCAGGCGGCTGAAGCAAATACCCAGCCCCACCAGAAGCACACCGTAGATCAGCAGGTAGCGGCCGGTGCGTTTCAACGCATAGGCGACCCAACCCTGATAGCGCTCGGTGAGCTGCTCGAAACGGCGGTTGAACCAGCCGAAGAACCCGCTCTTTTCGTGGTGCTCGCCCTTGGCAATCGGCTTGAGCAAGGTTGCGCACAGCGCCGGGGTCAAGGTCAGGGCCAGGAATGCCGAGAACAGGATCGAGGTGGCCATCGACAGCGAAAACTGCTGGTAGATCACCCCGACCGAACCCTGCATGAACGCCATGGGAATGAACACCGCCACCAGCACCAGGGTAATGCCGACGATGGCGCCGGTGATCTGCTGCATCGCCTTGCGTGTCGCTTCCTTGGGCGACAAACCCTCGGTGGCCATGATCCGCTCGACGTTTTCCACCACCACGATCGCGTCATCCACCAGGATGCCGATGGCCAGCACCATGCCGAACATGGTCAGCACGTTGATCGAGAAACCCAGCGCCAGCATGGTCGCAAACGTCCCCATCAGCGCCACCGGCACCACCAGGGTCGGGATCAGCGTGTAGCGCACGTTTTGCAGGAACAGGAACATCACCGCGAACACCAGCAACATCGCCTCGCCAAGGGTGTAGACCACCTTGGTGATCGAGACCTTGACGAACGGTGAGGTGTCGTACGGGATCTTGTATTCCACGCCAGCGGGGAAGTAACGCGCCAGTTCATCCATCTTCGCCCGCACCAGCGTCGCGGTGTTCAGAGCGTTGGCCCCCGGCGACAGTTGCACGCCGACGGCAGTCGAGGGTTTACCGTTGAGGCGTGTGGAAAACTGATACTCCTGGCTGCCGATCTCGACCCTCGCGACATCGCCCACGCGCACCGTGGAGCCGTCGGGGTTGGCCTTGAGCACGATGTCGGCGAATTCTTCAGGGGTCGACAGTTGACCCTTGACCAGGATGGTCGCGGTGATTTCCTGGGTGGTGCGGCTCGGCAAGTCGCCGATGCTGCCGGCCGAGATCTGGGCGTTCTGCGCGACGATGGCGGCGTTGACATCGGCAGGCGTGAGGTTGAAGCCGATCAGTTTCTGCGGGTCGATCCAGATCCGCATCGCCCGTTCGGCGCCGTACAGTTGCGCCTTGCCGACGCCGTCCAGGCGCTTGATCTCGTTCATCACGTTGCGCGCCAGGTAATCGCTGAGCGCCACGGCGTCGAGCTTGCCGTCGCTGGAGGTGAGGGTGATCAGCAGGAGGAAACCGGCGGAGACTTTCTCCACCTGCAAGCCCTGTTGATTGACCGCTTGCGGCAGGCGCGATTCGACCACCTTGAGGCGGTTCTGCACGTCGACCTGGGCCATTTCCGGGTCGGTGCCCGGCTGGAAAGTCGCCTTGATGGTGGCGCTGCCGAGGCTGCTTTGCGACTCGAAATACAGCAGGTGATCCGCGCCATTGAGTTCTTCCTCGATCAGGCTGACCACGCTTTCGTCCACGGTCTGCGCCGAAGCGCCCGGGTACACGGCATAGATTTCGATCTGTGGCGGCGCCACATCGGGGTACTGCGCCACCGGCAACTGCGGGATGGCCAGGGCACCGGCCAGCAGGATGAACAGGGCCACCACCCAGGCGAACACCGGGCGATCGATAAAGAACTGCGGCATAAACAAGCGTCCTGCTTACTGGCCAGAAACCTGGGCAAGTGGAAGAGGGGTGTCATCGATCTGCACGGTTTCGCCGGGGCGGGCGTGTTGCAGGCCTTCGATGACGATGCGATCGCCGGGCTTGAGGCCGCCGGTGACGATCCAGCGGTCGTCCTGCACGCCACCCAGTTCCACCGGTTGCAGGCCCACGCGCTGTTCGGCGTCAAGCAACAACACTTGGGCGATGCCGGCGCTGTCACGCTGGATGGCCCGTTGCGGCACGCTGATGCCTTGCTGGTTGACCCCTTGCTCCAGGCGTACGCGCACGAAGCTGCCGGGCAGCAGGTCGAGATCGGGATTGGGGAATTCGCTGCGCAGGATGACCTGGCCGGTACCCGGATCGACCGTGATGTCGGTGAACAGCAGCTTGCCCGGCAGCGTGTAGAGGCTGCCGTCGTCCTGGATCAGCGTGGCCTTGACCTGGTCCTGGCCGACCTGCTGCAACTGGCCGGAACGGAAGGCGCGGCGCAGGTCGTTGAGTTCACGGGTCGACTGGCTGAGGTCGGCGTGGATCGGGTTCAACTGCTGGATCAGCGCCAGTGGCGTGGTTTCGTTCTGCCCCACCAGCGCGCCTTCAGTGACCAACGCGCGGCCGATGCGCCCGGAAATCGGCGCCGTCACCGTGGCATAACCCAGGTTCAGTTTCGCTCGCTCCACGGCGGCTTTGCTGGCGGCGACGTCGGCAGCGGTTTGCCGCGTGGCGGCCCGGGCGTTGTCGTAGTCCTGGCCGCTGATGGCGTTGCCTTCGATCAACTGGGCGTAGCGCTGTTCCTGCAGCCTGGCCTGGAACGCATTGGCCTCGGCCTTGCGCAGCGCGGCGTCGGCGCTGTCCAGGTCGGCCTTGAACGGTGCCGGGTCGATGCGAAACAGTACATCGCCCTTTTTCACGTCGCTGCCTTCGCGAAAGGCCCGCTGCAACACCACGCCGGCCACGCGGGCACGGACTTCGGCAATGCGCGGCGCGGCAATCCGCCCGCTCAATTCGCTGCTGATCGACAGCGGGCGGGCTTCGATGGTTTCGATGCGCACGGTGACTGGCGGCGCCGTTTCTTCGGCGTTCGAGGCGCTGTCGCACGCGCTCAGCGTCAACGCCAGTGCGATCAGGCTGAGCCCGGCAAGCAGATTCTTAGACATGAATGACCCCAATAATGACCCCCAGCATCCTACTGGGCGACGGCGAGGGTAGCGGTGAAGCTTTGTTGGTGCTGTGTGAAATTGTGTAAGGGTTTTACTCGGGTGTGCGTGAGGGCGTATATCCTGAACAACTTGAATTTTATTGCGACTGTCCCGGCCCCTTCGCGGGCAAGCCCGCTCCTACAGTTGTCCGCGAAATCTTCGTGGGAGCGGGCTTGCTCGCGAAGTGGCCGGAGCAGTCACCCTCGCATTTTGCTGGAAAACACCCCATGCCCAACATCCTCCTGGTCGAAGACGACACCGCACTCGCCGAGCTGATTGCCAGCTACCTGGAACGCAACGGCTACTGCGTCAGCGTGATAGGCCGCGGCGACCAGGTGCGCGAACGTGCGCGGCTCGATCCGCCGGACCTGGTGATCCTCGACCTGATGCTGCCCGGTCTCGATGGCCTGCAGGTCTGCCGCTTGCTGCGTGCCGATTCGGCGACCTTGCCGATCCTGATGCTCACCGCCCGCGACGACAGCCACGACCAGGTGCTGGGCCTGGAAATGGGCGCCGACGACTACGTCACCAAACCCTGCGAGCCCCGGGTGCTGCTGGCCCGGGTGCGCACCTTGCTGCGGCGCAGCAGCCTCAGCGATCCACCGGCGGCCAACGACCGCATCCTCATGGGCAACCTGTGCATCGACCTGTCCGAACGCACGGTGACCTGGCGCGCACAACCGGTGGAGTTGTCCAGCGGCGAATACAACCTGCTGGTGGTGCTGGCCCGGCATGCCGGCGAAGTGCTCAGTCGCGACCAGATCCTGCAACGTCTGCGCGGCATCGAATTCAACGGCACCGACCGCTCGGTGGACGTGGCGATCTCCAAGCTGCGGCGCAAGTTCGACGACAACGCTGGCGAAGCGCGCAAGATCAAGACCGTGTGGGGCAAGGGTTACCTGTTCAGCCGTTCCGAGTGGGAATGCTAAAGACGATGTTCAGAATCCTCTTTCGCCTGTACCTGGTGACCATCGTTTCGTTCAGCGCCGCGATCTACCTGGTACCGGACCTGGTGATCAAGGTCTTCCACGAGCGCTTCCTCACCTACAATCTCGACTATTCCCGTGGCCTGCAAACCCTCATGGTCAAGCAGTTCAAGGCCGTCCCGTCCGAACAATGGCCGGCCCTGGCGGCGCAAATGGACAAGGAGTTCCAGCCGCTGCACATCGTGCTCAGCGGCAACGACGATGCCGGGTTTACCCTCGAGGAACAGCAGCGTTTGCAGCGCGGCGAAAACGTCGTGCGCATTGGCGACTGGGGCTGGCGCACCCTGGCGGTGACGCCGCTGGACGAGCACACCGTGGTGCAGATGGTCGTGCCGCCGGACCCGATGGACGTCAGCCTGTTGTACTGGAGCATCAACGTGCTGATCGGCGCGACCATGCTCGCCTGCCTGCTGTTGTGGCTGCGTCCGCACTGGCGCGACCTGGAGCGCCTGAAAAGCGCGGCGGAACGCTTCGGCAAGGGCCATTTGAGCGAGCGCACACAGATCGCCCCCAGCTCCAACATCGGCGGCCTGGCCAACGTCTTCGACACCATGGCGGGCGACATCGAGAACCTGCTGAACCAGCAACGGGACCTGCTCAATGCGGTGTCCCACGAACTGCGCACCCCCCTGACGCGCCTGGATTTCGGCCTGGCCCTGGCGCTGTCCGACGACTTGCCGGCGACCAGCCGCGAGCGCTTGCAAGGGCTGGTCGATCACATTCGTGAACTCGACGAACTGGTGCTGGAACTGCTGTCCTACAGCCGCCTGCAAAACCCGGCACGGGTGCCGGAACAGGTCGAGGTGTCGCTGGATGAATTCATCGACAGCATCCTGGGCAGCGTCGATGACGAACAAGCCCCGGACATCGTCATCGACGTGCTGCTCCACGGCCAACTCGAACGCTTCAGCCTCGACCCACGCCTGACCGCCCGCGCCCTGCAGAACCTGCTGCGCAACGCCATGCGCTACTGCGAAAAGCGCATTCAGATTGGCGTGCAGGTTTGCCCCAGGGGCTGCGAAATCTGGGTGGACGACGACGGAATCGGCATTCCGGATGACGAGCGTGAGCGGATTTTCGAGCCGTTCTATCGACTCGATCGCAGCCGGGACCGGTCCACTGGTGGGTTTGGCCTGGGGCTGGCGATCAGCCGCCGGGCGCTGGAGGCGCAGGGCGGCACGTTGACGGTGGAGTCGTCGCCGTTGGGCGGGGCGCGGTTTCGGTTGTGGTTGCCGACGCCCCGTCTGATTGGGGGCTAGGAAAAGCTGCGAATACTTGAAGCAGATTCACTGATCGATTGCGACGATGTACTTGCGTTACTTAGTGAGTTTCGCGGTGGCTGAGGAAAGTGAAATTGTAAACTGGTTGAACCAATAGTTTGCCTGTCTGTCGGAATAAGCCCCCTGTAATAATCACGCCAGATTGGAGGTTGCGTTTCTTTAGGTAAGCTAAGTACGAATCGTCTAAACGCAATGTCCTCTGAAGCAGATCGGCCCATAATCTGGTTTAATTGCGGATTGGGGCGTTGCACCGGCCTAATTGGAGCGGGGGAAGAGTTCGGGCTCAAAACATTTCCAGTTGTGTTAGACCGATTAAGTCCGAGTTGCTTGGGACGAGCCCTCAAGATCAGCGGTAAAGCTAGCGTTGCAGCAGTTAAACCAATGGTAATACCCAACAAAACCGGTTTCCAATCTTTATCATCAATTAATAAAGTCGCAATCCCGGCTGAAAAAGCACCTACAGGAAAGGCGCCGATAAGCAGCTTGCTAACAGGAAAATGCCCAGTCGGATCACTGAAATTAACTGGATCCCCTGCGACGAACCCATACGCATTCAACCCACCTTCCCCAAACGGACTCAAACTGTCCGGGCTATCAAACCGCTTCAACCAGGTGTTATACCGCCGATAGCCATTACCTAAATCATAGTTTCGGGTCAGCGGGTCGAGCCGTTCGCCTTTGAATCCGAGCAGGCTGGGCAAGCCGTTCTTAGGGGACCGTTCGCCATAAGGGGTGTAGGCGAAGGCTTGGGATTGCGTGGCGCTCTGCGTATTCAGCACCGAACGTTGCTGATCGGTTGCCAGCAAGGTGGTATCGACCTTGGCGTTCTGGCTCGACTGTTGCGCCAATAGCTGGTCGTCATGCTGGAAGATGCTGCGGTGCTGTGCACCTTGTATTTCGCTGGCCAAGCGACTTTTACAGTAAAAGTGCTGGAGGTCGGTCTGCTGGTGGAGCGTGGAGGCAACCCGACGGTCCAGAGGATCGTAGCGGTAGCGGCACAGTTCAGTTGATTGAGGGGAGGCAGGCATCTGTTGGACTCCATGTAAGGTCGAGTCCCCTTAGCATTGATCTTTTTACAGGAAATGCCCACTAGCAGAACTGCTAGTGTTTGAAAGCAACTAAACACCCCTTTACGCATAGAAAATCGGTAGAACTGTAAAACCTGACAGTAGCCACACTGGCCGTTTGAGCGTTTCATTGCTCCTTGGCAGTCAGAATTTGACGGCAGGGCAGGAGGGTAGCAATGGCCGAGCCAATCACAAGAACAATGGGGCAGGGCACCATCAACGCGATCAGGGATGTCAGGGTTGATACGATATCGACCACTTTTGCCCTGGTCCTTCCCGATGACGGGTTCGGTTCCAGGTTGGCGATCCGTATTGGCCCCAATATCACGGCAGATGGTGAGGAGTGTTTCCTGGTGGGCGACAAGGTGAAGTACACCTTGCTGAAGGGGCCGGGCGGAGCGTTTCCCAAGGCACAGGACCTGGTGAAACTGCGAACGCTGCCCCGCTCTGTGTAGGAGCTGCCGAAGGCTGCGATCTTTTGATCTTGATTTACACGCGACATCAAAAGATCGCAGCCTGCGGCAGCTCCTACAGGTCAGGTGCTCAATCGGGTGCGCAATTGCTTGGCCATGGCCTCAAGGTCTGCCATCGAGTTGCGCCCGATCAGCATCCAGGCATGTTGCATGTCCGCCCAATAGACAATGTTCATCCCGTGCCGGCGCTCCTGGGCGAAGTGCCGGCTGCCGCTGTTCGAATGGGTGACGCACAGCGCCATGGGGCCGTGTACCGGGTCGAGGTAGGTAATTTGGGCGATGACGACGCCGTCGTATTCCAGTACTTGCGCGCGCTTGAACTCGGCCCGGGGCAAGGCCAGTTTTGCCGGTACAAGGCTGAGGCCCAGGCGCGCATCGATCGTCTGCAGCTGCGCCCGTTGCGTCGCTTCGTCATTGGGCAGATGGTCGAGGGTTTCCGGCACGTATAGCACCATGTAATCCGCCACCAGCCCGCGCCAGCTATGGGTTTGCTGACTGCTCTGCCAGCCGAGGAACAAGCGATCGGCGACCACGCCGGCCGCCACCAGCCCGGCCGCCGCTGCCAGGAACCAGCGACGGCTGAGCGCTGGGCGGGCAGGCACGGGCAAGGTGTCGAGCATGGCCTGCAGGCGGTCCACCGGTGCCTGGCGAGCCACCTCGTCATAGGCGGCCTTGAAAGGCAGGCTGCTGCGGGCCAGCCATTGCAGGCGCAGGCCGAGCATCGGGTCCTGGGCAATGGCCGCGTCGATGTGGGCGCGCTGATCGGCGTCGAGCTGGTTGTCCAGGTAGGCCACCAATTGCTCATCCGAGGGTATCGCGTTCATCGACGTTCTCCGGTGGAAGGGTTGGGCACCGTGTGCAGTGGCGGATATTCGGCGAGTTTCGCCCGCGCGGTGGCCAGCCGGCTCATCACGGTGCCAATGGGTACTTGCAGGACTTCGGCAACTTCGCGGTAGGACAAGCCCTCGACGTATGTGAGAAATACCGTTTCGCGCTGGGCTTCGGGCAGCGCGTCGACGCGGCGGATGACCTGCGCCGCCAGTACGTGGGTCTGCGCCGCGTATTCACCGTCAAACGACAAGGCGCTATCGGGCTCGACCTGCCCCTGTCCCTGATGCACGCGACGGGTGCGGATTTCGTTCAGCCAGATCGAATGCAGAATGCTCATCAGCCAGCGGTCCATTCGGGGGCCCGGGGTAAATTGCGCCGCGCGTTCGAGCGCGCGCACGCAAGTTGCCTGCACCAGGTCTTCGGCGACGTGCCGTTGTCGCGACAACAGCAGGCCATAGCGCCATAAACGCGCCAGATGCTGGCCCAGTTCTGCCCTTATTTCCTGAATGCTGGCGATAGTGACCTCCGTGCGCCCGGTTGTCAGGTTTTCGATGAGTCGTTGATGGCTTCGGCCAGGTCCTGGTACTCCTCGCAACTGGTATTGCCGCAGATCGACCGGATCTGTTGCAGCTGTTCATGGGCGAGGTCGAGCCGGCCTTTTACCACATAGGCTTCGCCGAGGTATTCACGGACTTTGGCGTACTGCGGGTCGAGCTTGACCGACTGCAGGTAATAACCGATGCCTTCGTCGGTGTGCCCCAGTTTACGCGTAGCGTAGCCGCGATAGTTCAGGGCCTTGGCGGTGTTGGGTTCCTTGAGCGTATCGAGCAGCGCCAGTGCTTCTTCGTAACGCCCGTCCTTGGCCAGTTGATAGGCGTAATCGGTACGGTCGGCGTCCGGCACGAGCATGCTGGTTTGCTTGACGCACTTTTGCGCCTTGCTGTCGAACACCTGCCCTCGAGGGCACTGCGGTTTGGCGGGGGTATCTTCCTCGCCGTTGGCCCACGCCAGGGAAGCGGACAGCGCGACGGCAAGCACCAGCGGGGCAGTAACGATCGAGAGGCGGCGATTCATGGGCAATGCTCCGGGGCGGGACATCGAATGGACCGAAAACGCTGCGAAGGGCGGATCCCCCTCAAGCGAAACATAAACACCGCAGCGTGGACATTTATTCATTTTTTTCCGGCGATTCTTGCAAGAAAAGTCCAAGTCGCCGGGCGCTATCAGCTCAGTAACCGAATCGGTTGTCCCGCCGACCAGGCTTGAATGTCTTCGATCATTTGCGCAAAGAATAGCTGGTAGTTTTGCTGACTGACGTAGCCGACATGGGGCGTTGCCAGCACGTTGTCCAGGGTCCTGAACGGATGATATTCAGGCAAGGGCTCCTGCTCGAACACATCCAGAGCGGCGCCACCCAGGCGTTGTTTCTGCAGGGCCTTGATCAGTGCTGCCTCATCGACAATCGGCCCGCGGGCGGTATTGACCAGCAACGCGGTGGGCTTCATCCAGGCCAGCGCCTGGGCATCGACCAATCCCCGGCTGCGCTCACTGAGTACCAAGTGCACCGAGAGCACGTCGGCCTGCTCGAACAGGGCCTGTTTGCTGACGAGGGTCACACCGGCTTCGGCGGCGCGTTCGGCGGTCAGGTTTTCGCTCCAGGCGATCACCCGCATGCCGAATACCTGGCCAAACCGGGCAACCCGTTGGCCAATGCTGCCCAGCCCCAGTATCGCCAGGGTCTTGCCGTGCAGGTCGCCCCCCAGGCCTTGCTGCCATTTTCCGGCGCGCAAGGCGTTGGCTTCAAGCACCAGGTTGCGGGTGGCCGCCATGATCAGCGCCCAGGTCAGTTCCGGCGCGGCATGCTTGTAGCTGTCGGTGCCACAGACCTGGATGCCCAGCGCGACGGCGGCCTTGAGGTCAAGGGCGGCGTTGCGCATGCCGCCGGTGACCAGCAATTTGAGGTTCGGCAGGCGGCGAAGCAGGTCTTCGTCGAACCGGGTGCGCTCGCGCATCACACAGATCACTTCAAACCCGCCCAGGCGCCCCGCCAGGCTGGCGTTGTCGGCAGGGTAGTCGTGGATGAACTCGACCTGGCCGATGGTCTCCAGTGGCGACCAGTCCACCACGCCGCGGGCCACATCCTGCCAATCGTCGATCACTGCAATCTGCACCGCCATCAGCCTTACCTCATCAAGGAACGGGATTGTGTTTGTCCAGCCAGTCCAGCAAGGCCTGGTGAAACTGCGCCGGTTCTTCCATCTGTGGCGCGTGGCCCATGCCGGGGAATTCAACCAGGGTCGATTGGGGTATGAGTTTCGCCACCTGTTTGCCAAGTACGTTGTAGTGGCCGATTTTCGCCTTGACCTCCGGCGACGCAATATCGCTGCCGATGGCGGTGGTGTCGGACGTGCCGATCAACAGCAGGGTTGGCATCTTCAGGTTGGGGAATTCGTAGTAAACCGGCTGGGTGAAGATCATGTCGTAGATCAGCGCCGAGTTCCATGCCACCTGCGTATGTCCCGGGCCTTTGTTCAGCCCGGCGAGCATGTCCACCCAGCGATCGAACTCGGGTTTCCAGCGGCCACCGTAGTAGGTGGCACGCTCGTAGTTGCGGATACCTTCGGCGCTGAGTTTCAGTTCGCGCTCGTACCATTGGTCCACCGTGCGATAGGGGACCCCGAGGGCTTTCCAGTCTTCCAGGCCGATCGGGTTGACCAGCGCAAGCTGTTCGACCTGTTCGGGATACTGCAGCGCGTAGCGGGTGGCGAGCATGCCGCCGGTGGAGTGCCCCAGCAGGGTGGCTTTCTGGATGCCGAGGGCCTTGAGCAGTTGCTGGGTGTTACTCGCCAGTTGCTGAAAAGTGTATTGATAATGGTCCGGTTTGCTGGACGTACAGAAACCGATCTGGTCCGGGGCAATGACCCGGTAGCCGGCATCGCTCAGGGCCTTGATCGAGGTTTCCCAGGTGGCGCCGCAGAAATTCTTGCCGTGCATCAGCACCACGCTGCGGCCGTTGGCCTTGCCATGGGCGGCGACGTCCATGTAGCCCATTTGCAAAGATTTGCCCTGGGACTCGAAGGCAAAATGCTTGACCGTGTAGGGGTATTCGAAGCCTTGCAGTTCGGGGCCGTAGGCCGGCCCTTCGGCTGCGATGGCGGGCAGGGCGGCGGTCAGCAGCAGGGCGGACAGCCAGCTTGAGCGGGTTAGGGGCATGGATGAACTCCGTTGAAAATCCGCCGATGCTGGACCGGCACGATTAGGGCGACATTAAACAGGCAACCGTCGCGGCACTTGGTTCAACCCATCCACCCCAGGGTGGCCAACGCCAGTACGCCATACCGGGCGCCCTTGGCCAGGGTCACGATCAGCAGGAAGCGCCCCAGGGGTTCGCGCATGACGCCGGCCACCAGGGTCAGTGGGTCGCCGATCACCGGCAGCCAGCTGAGCAGCAGCGACCAGTGGCCGTAACGTTGATAGTGACGGCGGGCGTGTTCCAGGTGTTTGGGGCTGACCGGAAACCAGCGCCGATCCTGGAAGCGCTCGATGGCGCGCCCCAGCCACCAGTTCACCAGCGAACCGAGGACGTTGCCCAGGGTGGCGACCGCCAGCAGCGACCACAGCCAGTAGCGATCGCTGAGGATCAGCCCGACCAGCAGGGCTTCGGACTGCAGGGGCAGCAAGGTCGCGGCTCCAAACGCCGCCAGGAACAAGCCGAAGTAGACGCCGACAATCAATGGGCGGGGTAGTCCGCCACCACCACATCGGTACCGTCCTTTTTCAGGCCGATCACTTGATAGGCATCGCTCATGCCGTCCATTTCCATGCCCGGCGACCCCATTGGCATACCCGGGGCGGCAACGCCCAGCAGGTCATCGCGCTTGCTCAGGGCCAGCACCTGATCAGCCGGCACGTGGCCTTCGACGAATTTGCCGTTGATCAAGCCGGTATGGCAGGACGCCAGGCGCGGTGGCACGCCGTGTTCTTGCTTGAACGCGCTCATGTTGCTTTCGACGTGGTCCTCGACCTTGAAACCATTGGCCTCAAGATGGCTGATCCATTTCTTGCAGCAACCGCAATTTGCATCCCGGTGGACCTCGATCGGGATCAGGTCGGCGGCCTGGGCCAGGGAGGAAATGAACAGGGCGCCCAAGGCAGCCAGACGGAAATGGGTTCGCATGACAGAAGGGTCTCGGATTGCGGGCAAAGGAATACATTCTGACGGGTTTTTGCCGGCGGATATTCAAGGTTTGTTTCGAAGTGCTACAGAGCTGTACGGCCTCATAAGCTGTACGCATTCCCTTGTAGGAGCTGGCTTGCCAGCGAAGAGGCCCGAAAGGTCGATGCAATATTCGAGGACGCCTTCGCCGGCAAGCCGGGCTCCTAC
>NZ_JAXDEO010000083.1:0-19409 GCF_035064975.1 Pseudomonas sp. YuFO20 | reverse complement strand
AAAGCTGGCACGAGTGGCGTTCGCCCTGATGAAGAACCAGAGCGAGTATCAGCCAAATCCAGTCTTGGGGGCTTCCCCCCAAACATAGAATCTCCCACAATAAATCCGCGTTTATCCCAACCGTTCGCGGGCGAACTCGCTGGCCTTGCGCGTCAATTGGTCCAGGTGCCGGTCACGCTGTTTCTCCGCATCGAGCATTGCGCGCTTGCCGTGCTTTTGCAGCAGGTAGGTATGAATCTGCCGCACCTCCAGCGAGCTGTAGATCGGCGCCACATCCAGCAGCGCCATCAAGCCGTCGCTGCCGTGGTCGCGGGTGTTCATCAGCACTTGCGTACTGCGCGCACCGACCACCTGAAAACCCATCGACTCGAAATACGGCACCTTGGCCACGGCGCAGGCCAGCTCGGCATGCGGGTAGCGGCCGACCATCTCGCGCAGCATCCGGCGCGCAATGCCTTGGCGCCGATGGCCGGCATCCACGGCCATGTAGGCCACGCTGCAGGCGTCGGGATCGTCCTTGACCGGCAGATACAGCAGGAAACCGACGACCTTGTCCGGGTCGTCCAGATCGGTGGCAACGATCAACTCCACCGCCATCCCTTTCGCCCCGTTCAAAGCCTCCAGATACAGGTGCACCTCGTAGCCGATCGCGTACTGGTAGATGTTGTACAACAGGTTGCTCGGCGCGATGGCGACCATGCTGATGTCGGTCAGGTTGTCGACCACCAGCTGCAGGATCTGACTGTTGACCGACTCCGGGCACGGGGTTTTGTAGTGGGTGATCTGGGGCATTGCGGGGGCTGACTCCGGAGAATGGGCGCGGCTGCCTATCATACCGCGCCGGAGCCTGCCTTGATCGATTCATGAGCCACACACATGAGTCTATAGCCGAAATCCGCATGAACATTTCCCTTGGCACCAGGGTCAGTCAATGGATGAGGGCTGTTATCGCCAATCAACCATAGGAAGCGCAACGATGCTCGACGTGATGACGATTTCCCGACGAGAACTGCTGATCGTGGGCGTGGTGACAGCAGCGGCCGTGATCCTGCCACCGTTCATATCTGCGCAGGCAACGGCCGCCAACGCCGCGCTGCCGGTCAAGAGCAAAGTGTCGATCTGGGTCAACGGGACACAGCAGGTGATGGAACTCGACGCCCGCACCACCCTGCTCGACCTGTTGCGCGAACACCTGCAGCTCACTGGCACCAAGAAGGGTTGCGACCACGGCCAATGCGGCGCCTGCACAGTGATCGTCGACGGCCGGCGGATCAATTCCTGCCTGACCCTGGCCGTGATGCACGAAGGCGCGAAGGTCACCACCATTGAAGGGCTCGGCACGCCGGACAAGCTACATCCGATGCAGGCGGCGTTCATCAAGCATGACGGCTATCAATGCGGTTACTGCACGCCGGGGCAGATCTGCTCGGCGGTCGCGGTGCTGGGGGAAATCCGCGACGGCATTCCCAGTCACGTAAGCCCGAACCTAACCGAACCACCCAGGCTGATCGCCAGCGAACTCCAGGAGCGCATGAGCGGCAACATCTGCCGCTGCGGTGCGTACTCCAACATCATCGAGGCGATCACCGAAGTCGCGGAGGCCAGCGCATGAGGCCCTTTACCTATCTACGCGCCAAGTCGCCGGCCGAAGCCGCCTCGCTCGCCGCCCAGGTCGATGGCTCGCGCTTCATCGCCGGCGGCACCAACCTGCTGGACCTGATGAAGCTGGACATCGAGACGCCGTCGCAACTGATCGACGTCAATGACCTGGCGCTGGACCGCATCGAAGCCACGCCGCAAGGCGGCTTGCGAATCGGCGCGCTGGTGCGCAACACCGACCTCGCCGCCGATGCACGCATCCGCAAGGATTATGGCGTGCTGTCCCGCGCCCTCCTCGCCGGCGCCTCCGGCCAGTTGCGCAACATGGCCACGACCGCCGGCAACCTGCTGCAACGCACGCGCTGCCCGTACTTCTATGACACCCATCAAGCCTGCAACAAGCGCCAGCCCGGCAGTGGCTGCGCAGCCATCGGCGGCTTCAGTCGGCAGCTGGGCATCATCGGTGTCAGCGACGCCTGCATTGCCACCCATCCCAGCGACATGGCCGTGGCCATGCGTCTGCTCGATGCCCAGGTCGAGACGGTTCGCCCCGACGGCACGACCCGGGTGATTGCCATCGCCGACCTGCATCGCCTGCCCGGCAACACGCCGAACATCGAAACCACCCTGGCGCCCCACGAGCTGATCACTGCCGTGACCTTGCCGGCGCCGCTTGGCGGCACGCACATCTATCAGAAAGTCCGTGACCGCGCCTCCTACGCATTCGCCCTGGTCTCGGTGGCCGCGGTGGTCCAGCAGGACGGTTCCGGCCGCGTAGCCCTCGGCGGCGTCGCGCACAAACCGTGGCGCGTGGAAAGCGCTGAAGCAGCCATGGCCAAAGGCGCCAAAGCGTTCAGCGAACAGCTGCTGGACGGCGCCACACCCACCCCTGAAAACACCTTCAAACTGACGCTGGTCGAGCGCACGCTCGCCTCGGTGATGGCACAAGCGAGGGCCCAGGCATGAAATTCGAAACCCCGGCCACCACCAACCCCATCGACCAAGGCAAGGTCATCGGCCAGCCCACGCCCCGCATCGAAGGCCCGCTGAAAACCACCGGGCAGGCGCCCTACGCCTACGAACATCACGACGTCGCGCCGAACCAGGCCTATGGCGTGGTGGTCGGTTCGGCCATTGCCAAGGGGCGCATTGCTTCAATGAACCTGGAAGCGGCTCAATCGGCACCGGGAGTGATCGCCATCGTCACCGCCGCCAATGCCGGCAAGCTCGGCAAAGGCAAATACAACACCGCCAAGCTGCTCGGCGGGCCGGAGATCCAGCACTACCATCAGGCAGTGGCGCTGGTGGTGGCGGACACCTTCGAACAGGCGCGCGCCGCCGCGGAACGGGTGGACATCACCTACTCAACCACCGAAGGCGCGTTCGATCTCGCCAGCGCCCGCGGCTCGGCGGTGGAACCCAAGGACCAGATGGCGGACACCCTGCACGGGGATTTCGAAACGGCCTTCGCGGCGGCACAGGTGCAACTCGACGCCACCTACACCACGCCCGACCAGGCCCACGCGATGATGGAGCCCATGGCGTCGATGGCCGCCTGGGACGGCGACCGACTGACCTTGTGGACCTCGAACCAGATGATCGATTGGTCGGTCACGGACCTCGCCACCACCCTCGGCATCCCCAAGAAAAACGTGCATCTGATTTCGCCCTACATCGGCGGCGGCTTCGGCGGCAAACTGTTCATCCGTGCCGACGCGGTCCTTGCCGCCCTGGGTGCGCGCATGGCCGGCAGGCCGGTGAAAGTGGCGCTGGCCCGGCCGCAGATCTTCAACAATTGCACGCACCGCCCGGCGACCATTCAACGCATCCGCATCGGCGCCGGCAGCGACGGCAAGATCACCGCCATGGCCCACGAAGGCTGGTCCGGCGACCTGCCCGGCGGCAAGGTGGAACTGGCCGCGCAGCCGAGCAAATTGTTGTACGCCGGGGAAAACCGCCGGGTCACCATGCGCCTGTCGACGCTCGACCTGCCGGAAGGCAACGCCATGCGCGCGCCGGGTGAAACGCCAGGCATGATGGCGCTGGAAATTGCCATGGACGAGATGGCGGAAAAGCTGAAACTCGACCCCATCGAGCTTCGCATCATCAATGACACCCAGGTCGATCCGACGAAACCGGAGCGGCCGTTTTCCCAGCGCCATCTGGTCGAATGCCTGCGCACCGGGGCCGATCGTTTTGGCTGGAACCAACGGCCTGCGCAACCGGCCACAAAGCGCGAAGGCCGTTGGCTGATCGGCATGGGCGTCGCCGTGGCCTTTCGCAATAACCTGCTGGTGAAGTCCGGCGCCCGTGTCCGCCTGGATGACCAGGGCACCGTGACCGTGGAAACCGACATGACCGATATCGGCACCGGCAGCTACACGATCATCGCGCAGACGGCGGCGGAAATGCTCGGCGTTGGCCTCGACAAGGTGGTGGTGCACCTGGGCGATTCGAGCTTTCCGGTCTCGGCAGGCTCGGGTGGCCAGTTCGGCGGCAACTGCTCGACGGCGGGGGTGTATGCCGCCTGCGTCAAACTGCGTGAGGCCGTTGCGCAACGCCTCGGTGTGAACGCCCAAGAGGCTGAATTCGTCGGTGGCGAGGTACGGGCTGGCGGCAAAAGCATGCCATTGCGCAGTGCGGCGCAGGCCGGCGAAATCGTCGCCGAGGACAGCATCGAGTTTGGCGAGCTGGACAAGAAGTACCAGCAATCGACCTTCGGCGCGCATTTTGTCGAAGTTGCAGTCGATAGTGCCACCGGGGAAACCCGCGTGCGCCGGATGCTGGCGGTGTGCGCCGCCGGGCGCATTCTCAACCCGACCTCGGCCCGCAGCCAGGTGATAGGCGCGATGACCATGGGGGTCGGCGCGGCGCTGATGGAAGACCTGGTGGTGGACAAGCGCCTGGGCTTTTTCGTCAATCATGACCTGGCCGGCTACGAGGTGCCGGTGCATGCCGACATCCCCCAGCAGGAGGTGATTTTCCTCGATGAAACCGACCCGATTTCGTCGCCGATGAAAGCCAAGGGTGTTGGTGAGCTGGGTATCTGCGGCGTCAGTGCGGCCATCGCCAATGCGGTGTACAACGCCACCGGGATCCGGGTGCGCGAGTACCCGATTACCCTGGACAAGATGCTGGATAAAATGCCGGCGATGATTTGAGCACCAGGGCTGGAGGCGTTGCGGTTTGTCAGGAGAAGTTGTATTGGCAGTACCGGCCTCTTCGCCGGCAAGCCGGCTCCTACAAGAGAACGCGATCAACTGTAGGAGCCGGCTTGCCGGCGAAGAGGCCAGCCGCTACACCGACTTACCAGTCGTAAGTCATCTCGACCGAAGCCACCCGCTCCTGCCCGTAGTAGCAACCGAACGCGTAGTTGCAGTCCGATACGTACTCACGGTCGAAGATATTCTGCACGTTCACCCGGGTCTGCAAACCACGCAGGCTCGGGTCCAGCTTGCCCATGTCGTAGCTGACGGTAGCGTCATAGACGACGTAGGACGGCACATCGAACGAGTTGGCCGCATCCCCCGGTTTGCGCCCGGTGTAGCGCGCGCCCGCACCGAAGGTCAGGCCGTTGAGGCTGGCCTGGGTGAAGTGATAGTCGACCCACATCGAGGCCGATACCGGCGACTGGGCCTCGTTGCGATTGTCCTCGTTGCCCCAGGTATCTTTGGTGTAGAACGAGTCCATGTAGCTGGCGGCGGCCATGACGTCGATGTTGTCGAGGCTGGATTTGACTTCCAGCTCGACGCCGCGCGAGCGCACTTCACCGCTCTGGGACATGTAGTCCGGATAATCATCGTCGCCGGTCAGGACATTTTTCTGCTTGATCTCGTACACCGAAGCGGTGATCAGCGTCTTCTCGAACGGCTGGTACTTCACGCCCACTTCGTACTGCTGGCCCTCGGTCGGCTCGAAGGACTTGCCGCCGCGCTGGGGTGCGGCCGTGCCCAGGGTGGGCAGGAACGACTCGGAGTAGCTGACATAGGGTGCCAGGCCGAAATCGGTGACGTAGGTCAGGCCCACCCGCCCGGTGAACTTGTTATCGCGCTTGGATTCGTGGGTCGAGGCCAACACATCCTTGTTGTCGATCTCCGCCCAGTCCTGGCGACCGCCGATGGTGAGAATCCACTTGTCCAGCTTGATCTGGTCCTGCAGGTACACACCCGTCTGGCGCAGAGTGTTATCCCATTTAGTGTCGAGTACCGGGGTGACGCTGCTGGTGTCGAAATTGTTCTTGCCGTACAGGTTCACCGGCAACACGTTGTAGGCGTTGTAGCCGTCGTATTTGCGGTTGAAGTGCCGGTAGTCCACTCCAGCGAGCGTGGTGTGCTCCAGGGCGCCAGTGTTGAATTTGTATTCCAGGTTGTTATCGACGGTGTAGGCGATGTTGTGCTGGCGCCAGTCGAGCTTGGTGCGGTAGGCCCGGGTGTAATCGGTCACGCCGGCGTCATCGGTGACGAAGCTGCGCAGGTAGAAACCCTTGTAGCGGTCGCGTACGTCGGTGTAGCGGGCCGTGGAGCGGTATTTCAGGTCGTCGCTGAGGTTGTGGCTGAAGTCGTAGCCGAAGATGTACTGGTCACGTTTGTAGTCATTGAAGTTGGTGTCGCCGGAGAAAAAATCGCGGTCGATGCGTTCGCCGTTCGGACCACGGTCGAGCGAGCCGATCCTCGGCAGCGACTGATAATCGGGTACGCCGTCATCGCGCTGGACCTGCGCCAGCAAGGTCAGGAAAGTGTCTTCAGTCGGCGCCCACGTCAGGCTCGGCGCCAGCAGCATGCGCTCACTTTCGTTGTGCTCGACCATTTCGTTGCCTTTGTCGGCCACACCGATCAGGCGATAGGTGAACTGCTTCTGATCATCGAGCGGACCGCTGGTGTCGAAGGCACCGTTGACCCGGCTGTAACTGCCCGCCCCCAGCTTGACCTGGCTGCGCTGCTCGGTGGTCGGGCGCTTGGAGACCATGTTGATCAGGCCGCCCGGCTGGTTCTGCCCGTAAAGGACCGACGACGGCCCCTTGAGCACTTCGATGCGCTCCAGGGTGTAGGGATCGATTTGCGGGGCGCCACCGAGGCTGCCGGCGTACGGGATGTAGGCGCCATCGAGGTACAGCGGCGTCGGCGCGAAACCACGGCTGGTGATCTCGTCGGCAATCGAGTTGCGGTCAGTAAAACCACCGGTGTTCACCCCCGGCGTGTAGCGCAGCGCCTGTGTCAGGTTGCGCGCGCCCTGGGCTTCCACCTGGTCGGCGGTGACCACGTTGATGGTCTGCGGAATTTCCAGGATCGGCGTATCGGTCTTGGTGCCGGTGGCGCTGCGGGTGGCGACATAGCCGTCCACCGGGCCGTAGGCCGATTCCACGGCAACTCCGGAAATGCTGGTGGCGCCCAACTGCATGGCCGCGCCTGAGGCAACGATCGGCAACAAGGAATAGCTGCCATTGTCGTGGCGCACGGCTTCGAGCCTGCTCCCGGCGAGCAACTGGCGCAGGCCGGCGTCAACGCTGTAGCGCCCGCGCAGTCCCGAGGTTTGCTGGCCGTTGGCAGCGCTTGGCTCGAAGGAAACGGTCACCCCGGCCGTGCCGGCGAATTGGGTCAAGGCCGAACCCAAAGGACCCGCCGGAATGTCGAACTCGGTTTCGACATCGGTCTGCGCCCAGGCAGCGGGTGCAACCATCGTCATGCCCAACGGAACGACCAGCGCCATCCCGAGCAGTGCGGCATGCACGGCGCGGGTCAAGGGTCTGACGGATGGCTTGGCGGAACAAATGCGGAGTTGGGGATCACGAGGGGTCATGCAATTTCCTTTCGCCCGTTGGCAGTGAATGGCGGCGTCTGTGTGCGCCTCTAACACCTAAGTCGAACGAGAATCGAAATCAGTAACCCCTGAGCAGATTTTTTTTCGGGAAATCCTCAAACCGGCTCCACCCGCGTCCAGTAACGGCTGAATCGACGAATGCGTACGGGCAGGGTCGAGGTCAGGTTCTCGAGGATGGTGTCGCTGCTGGCCAGATGGAAAGCCCCGGAGATGCGCAGCGCAGCGACCGCCGGATCACAGCCCAGATGGCCTGGGCGATAACGCTGCAGCTCCCGGATAAACTCACCCAGGCGCCAGTCGTTGACCACCAGCATGTCGCGGGTCCAGGCGTCGGCCTGAGGGGTGGCCCGTTGCACGGGTTCGATGGCGTCCTGGCGCAAACTCACTTGCTGGCCGGCGTCGACCCGTACGGCGGTGCCCGGCACGTTGGCCGAGCGCACCTCGACCGCATGCTCCTGCACGCTGACCTGCGTCAGGTCCGCTTCGCGGCGCACGACAAAACGGGTGCCCAAGGCGCGAATGCTGCCTTCGGCGGTGTGTACCAGGAAGGGCCGCGCGCGCTCGTCCCGCGCCGTTTCGATGAAGATCTCACCTTCGAGCAAGCGGATTTCACGCAGGTTGTCGCTGTAGCGGATGTCCACCGCGGTCGCCGTGTTCAGTTGCAGTTGCGTGCCATCGTCCAGCCGCAGCCGACGGCGTTCGCCGGTGCCGGTGCGCTGGTCGGCCATCAGCGTTGGCAAGGGCGTGGTGTTCCACGCCAGGGTCCCCGCCCCGCCCGCCATCAGCAGAATCGACAGGACCTTGAGCACATCGCGGCGTTTGGCGCGGGCACTGGCCAAGGTCGGGCGCGCGATGCCGGGGGTGACTTGTTCGAGTTTGTCCTGCAGGCGCGCAAGGCGTTCCCACGCCTGCAGATGCCGTGGATCACGCTCCAGCCAACGGCGATGCGCCTCACGCAGGGCTTCGTCCGGTACCTCGCCACGCAAATCGACGTACCAGCGCGCGGCGGCTTCGAGGGTGGCGTAATCCAGCGGTTGCACACGGGCCACGGCTCAGTCCTCGATCAGCAACAGGCAGTGCGTCAGGGCGCGCACCGCGTGCTTCTTGACCGTGGTTACCGAGACATCCAGGCGCCGACCGATCTCGACATAGCTCAGGCCATCGAGCTGGGCCATCAGGAAAATCTCCCGGGTCCGCTCGCCCAGGCCATCGAGCAGCCGGTCGATTTCCATCAGGGTCTCGATGATCAGCGAGCGGGTTTCCGGGGACAACGCCACGGGCTCCGGGAGGTTGGCCAGGGTGTCCAGATAGGCCTGCTCCACCGCGCGACGGCGGAACATGTCGATCATCAGGCTGCGGGCAATGGTGCTCAAGTAAGCGCGAGGCTCGCGCAGCTCGAAGGAATTGCGTTGGGTCAGCACGCGAATGAAGGTGTCCTGGGCCAGATCCGCCGCATGGTGGTGGCAGCCGAGCCGTTTACGCAGCCAGCCACACAACCAACCGTGATGGTCCTCGTAAAGCGTATGCACGGCCTGTTGCAGCGAGAGATCGACAGAGGACATGGAGAAAGCCCGACACAAAATTTATTTGATAATGACTCTCATTTTCTTCCAAGCCGACACATTTTGGCAAGAGCACCCGTGATTGGTGAAAGTAACCCAATGAATTAAGGGAATTTTCCCCGCATATGAGGAACTACACCCACCACCGACCGATGCGCCAATGAAACAATCTGTAACAACTTATTAATTAATCACATTTTTTATTCCCGATTTTGACATGGCCCATCTGTTGCACCAGCCCCTTGCACCGCAGCAGTCATCCCCAACTCGGGGACGGCGGGTTTCGCCAAATTGGCACGTGCAAGGGGAAACCAAATGAAAAACGCACCACCCGCATTCCGTTCCTTGAACTACATACGCAGGTCGAGTGTGGCCTCCGTGATGTTGATCACCGCCAGCCTCGCCACCGTGAGCGCGGCCCCCATGGACGATGAAAGCCAGCCGCCACCGACCGACCCCTCGGCCTACTACACTGCGCCCGCCGACCCGATTGCCGCCGCCGCAGCGCTCGATGCCCTGAAAACCATGCCCGAGACCAACCAGGGCGCACTGGCCCTGCCCAACGGCGCCTACGGCGATCGCAACACACCCCGTGCCGACAATGTGCTGCCGCCGAGTTTGCAGACCTCGTTCAATTACCCCACCAACGGTAAACCCAGCCCCCTGTACGGGGCCCTGCCGTTCACTCAGCAATTGCTGCTGTTCGAGGAATTCGGCACGGAAAAACTCGACCCGACGATCCCGGCCCCGCCCCTGACCTTCCCCGTCCCCACGGTCGGCCCGGCCCCCGCGCAAGACCCGAACATTGTTGCGCGCAGCGCTCCGTCGGGTTCGGCGCTGGATGCGTTCATGCGCCAGCCTGGCCTGTTCCCGTTTCCGTCGCAGTACTCCAACGTACTGGACCGCAACCCGTGGAAGGCGCAGATCGAAACCTTCCTCAACCGCCAACCCGTGGGTTCGCCGGCCGAGGGGCGGCCACCGGGAAAAGGCTGGTCGCACCAGCGCTGGAACGAGTTCTACCCGCAGGTCGCGTACAAGACCGTGCAAGTGGGCGCGCGGATCAACACCGGCATGCGTGACCGCCGGCAATTGCACAATTACGCCGTCGGTGAATTCGGCCCCGGCGGACTCTACTACCAGACCTCGGACATCCCCACCACCACGGGCACCACCAAAGGCATCGATACGCGCTTCCACCCGAATTTTCCGCTGCAGAATCACAATGCGCTGTGGACCTTCGACGGCACCTTTCCAGTCAAACTGCTGATGGTCCGCTATGGCCAACCGGTGCTGATGCGTCACTACAACGGCCTGCCGATCGACCCTGCGGCCAACATGGGTTTCGGCCTGCACACCATCAGCACCCACGAACACAACGGCCACTCCCCGGCCGAAAGCGACGGCTACACCAATGCGTTTTTCTTTCCGGGGCAGTACTACGACTATCGCTGGCCGCTGCAGCTCGCCGGCTATGACACCATCAACACCAACGCCCAGGACCCGCGCGCGGCGTTCCCTTGCGCACCGGGCGAGAAGCTGTTCGTCAACGACGCCAGCCCCGGGCTCAAGACCTGCGAAAACGGCACGATCAAGATCCGTGGCGACTGGCGCGAAACCATGAGCACCCACTGGTTCCACGACCACATGCTCGATTTCACCGCGCAGAACGTCTACAAGGGCAACGCGGTGATGATGAACTACTACAGCGCCCTGGATCGCGGTAACGAAGCCATCGAGGACGGCGTCAACCTGCGCCTGCCCAGCGGCTCGGCCCTGCCCTGGGGCAACCGCGACTACGACGTCAACCTGGTGGTCGCCGACAAGGCCTGGGACGCCAACGGCCAGTTGTGGTTCAACCCGTTCAACACCGACGGCTTTCTCGGCGATCAGATCCTGGTCAACTGGCAATACGAGCCACGCCTCAAAGTACGCGCACGCAGCTATCGCTTCCGCATCCTCAACGGCTCGGTATCGCGCTATTTCAGGATCGCCCTGGTGCGTGAAATCGCCGGCAACGGCGGCGAGTTTCCCGGGCCGTCCGGTTCCGGGGTGTCCTACAGCCGGGTGCCGTTCCACCTGATCGGCAACGACGGCAACCTCATGGAACACGCCGTGCCGTTCGACGGCAGCATGGACCTGGATGGCGATGGAGACAAACAGAACCACAACGCCATCCTGCCGACCCAGGGCATCGCCGAGCGCTTCGACATCATCGTCAACTTTGCAAAAAACGGGATCAAGACCGGCGACAAGCTGTACTTCGTCAACCTCATGGAACACAAGACCGGCAAGGGTCCGGAAAAGAACGGCCTGAGCCTGGCCGACGTGCTGTCCGAGAAGTACAAGGCGGTGATCAAGCAGGGCAGCAAAGGGCCGGAGTGGGACAAGGGCGACCCGGTGGTGGGCAAGTTCATGCAAATGATCGTGCAGCCCTACAGCGGCCAGGATGTGAGCATGAACCCCGCCGATTATGAACCGGCCAAACCCGGTAAAGCGGCGGGCAAGAAAATGATCCCGCTGACCCTCGATCGCGACAACGCCGCCGACATGGTCAAAGTCAAGGCGGCCCGGCATCGCGAATTCATTTTCGGCCGCTCCGACGGCACCGACGAAGCCCCGTGGACGATCAAGACCGACGGCGGTTTCGGCTACGACATGGACTCGCGGCGCATCAGTGCAGCAGCGCAACTGTCCACCGGCCCGACCGATGGCGGCTACGGTGGCGACGGTACGCTGGAAGTGTGGAAAATCAAGAACGGCGGCAACGGCTGGAACCACCCGGTGCACGTGCATTTCGAAGAAGGCATCGTCCTCAGCCGCGACGGCAAGGCGCCACCGGAATGGGAAAAATGGGCGCGCAAGGACGTGTATCGCATCGGTGAAGGCATCGACAGTTCGGTGGACGTGGAAATGGCCATCCACTTCCGCGAGTTCGCCGGGACCTACATGGAGCACTGCCACAACACCCAGCACGAGGACACCTCGATGCTGCTGCGCTGGGATATCGAGCATCCGGGGCAGTTCCAGTTGATGCCGACCCCGCTGCCCGGCTGGGACGGTGTCACCTACGTCAACTCCGCCGCCCTGCCGACCTTCCGTACCCCAGGCAATGGTGACGGCAACGGTGACGATAACGACCAGAACCAGAAACCCGTCGCCAACCCTGACAGCGCCAGCAGCAGCAACGGCCAGCCGGTGACCATCAACGTGCTGGCCAACGACACCGACCCGGACGGCAACCTGCCGCTCAAAGTGGTGGGCCTGGCCCAACCGGACTCCGGCCAGGGCTCGGTCAGCACCGACGGCGTGCGCGTGATCTACACGCCGCCGGCCAGCATCCCCGCCCCCTTCACCGCGGCCTTCACCTACCAGGCCAGCGACGCGAAGAATGCAGTGTCGGAACCGGCGACGGTGTCCGTGGCGGTGACGCCAAAACCTGCGGTCAATGAAGAGCTGGTGATCACCAGTGCCACCGTCAGCGTGCGCAGCAACAACCGCTACACCTGGGACCTGGCCGGGACCACGTCGAAAGGTACGGGCAACACGCTGACGGCCACCGTCACCACCACCGCCGGGCCGCTCAACCTGGGTAATGCGATCCTCACCCCAACCGGCACCGGAGCGCGCTGGAGGATCTCGGTCAGCACCACTGGCGCCGGGCCAACACCAGGCGCGACCGTGACCGTACGCTCGACGTTCGGGCAGGCCGTTACGGTGCCGATCGTGGCGCATTGATAGGGTATTGATGGGCGCCCGGTTCATGCAAGGTGGACCGGGCGCGTATAAGTCAACGGAACTTGCCAGCGTCCAATTCTCTGGACTGAAATACAACGTGCCTAAAGATCGAAAAGATCCCCCTCGACGCTGCCGTCTTTTCCACGCCCGATCGGGGTGTCGTACACCACAAGCAACTGCGCTGCGCGGCCATCGGCGGGAGTGAAAAGCGTCATTCCTTCCGCATGGTCGCCGCGTTGACCAAAGGGAACATCCAGCACCTTCGAAAGCCCCTCTCTGAATACAACGCTGTCCCCGCAAGTGCGCACGCCATTTACCCAGCGACTGACCGTCACCGGGCCGTCGAGGTCCATGGTGGGTCCGGCGAGAATCAACAGATCGTTCCCATCCACGCACAGATCGCGTATGCCCAGGCCGTCCAGCTGGAGAAAATGCTTGTGATACAGATGACAATCCTCACCGATTTTCGCCAGTTTCAGAATGTGGCTATCGTCCTCGGACACTTGTGGTTCGATTTCAAGAATGACTGCCCATCCTCTTAACACCGGGCCACGCAAGCCAATGAAAAGACGCTTGCCGGCGATGGCCAGGCCCTCGATGTCGAACCCGTTGTCCTTGCCGGGAATCGCAAAAAAATTACCCAGATGTTCATCATGCTTGAGCGCTTTGGTCAGCGCATTCCACGTCTGATCGCCGCTTAGTTGTGCGGCTGTTTTCTGCAAGTCCGAGGTCGAGCGCACAGGTTTCAGTACGCCGTCTTCTTTCACCACAGGAATACGGGCCAACAAATAACGGTTTCCATCGCTGCTCACATTGCCCAGGCGTTCGATGTTCTGGCCTGGTTTTTTTCCGGCTTCCGGTTGCTTGCGCTTGAGGCTGTGGGAACCGATCAACCACAGGTACTCTCCAGCCTCGTCGTAGGCCAGCCCTTCGATATCGGCCTCTTCGAACTTTTGCGCTGATACCGGTGGCGCAGGCAGGTCGAGTAATGTGTTCAGTGAGAATTGTCGATGGCCTTCGTAAACGATTTCTCCACCGGCCGGCTCGCTCTTGAAGGTAAGACATTCCAGGCTCAGCGTTTCATCATTGGCAAGCCAAAGCGTCTGACCAATCTGTAAAACCGCTGACAAACCGTCACGCAGCTTCTTCTTTTCATCTACATCAAACTGTCTGTCAAAGTTAAGTAACACTTTCCCTATACGACTCATT
Source organism: Pseudomonas sp. YuFO20 (assembly GCF_035064975.1). Lineage (NCBI taxonomy): Bacteria > Pseudomonadati > Pseudomonadota > Gammaproteobacteria > Pseudomonadales > Pseudomonadaceae > Pseudomonas > Pseudomonas sp. YuFO20. Next base: position 5,487 of record NZ_JAXDEO010000083.1, on the reverse strand, counting down.
TGAGCCACCTTCAGATACAGGTTTGCAAGATTCGGGCAACACCGACAAAACACTATAGATGCGGGCAACAAACCCGGCATTTGCGGCTCAAGAAAGCGTCAGGCTGTTTTGGAATAATGCGTAAACCCAACGACAGGAACATCCACCAACCGGTCGTAGAAAATCAACGCTGCGGCGCAACCATGCGAAAGCGGATATTGATTTCGTTGGAGACGACGCTATCCGCCCATTCTCCCTCGCCTATCTTGAAATTATCCCGTTCAAGCGTCAGCTCACCATCGAATATGCCGATTTCATTTTCCGACTTGAGGAGCACCGGCACGACCACCTCGCGTGTAATCCCCATGAGCGTGAGGTGACCGGTGATCTGATAGCGGTTATTGCCCAGGTCCTTGACGCCCGTCGACTCAAACGTCGCCACCGGAAAAGTGGCCGTATCGAACCAGGGCGACTTTTTCAGTTCCTCGTTGGCGTCGCTGCTGCCGGCATCGATGCTATCGAGGTCGATGGACAATGTGGCGTGGGCAGCTTCGGGATGAGTCGTATCGAAATCGAGGGTGCCTTCGAACTTGCTGAACGTGCCGTACACCCGCGACCCCATCTGGTTGTACGTGAAGCTGATGGTGCTGGCCGTGGGGTTGACGTCGGTGTATTCGACGGCTCGGGCGCCGTGAATAATCCCGAACATGAGAGCGGCAGTCAGCATGGCGGAGCGCGCAAATCGCTGAGTCATTGGGTTCTCCGGGTGCTGTCGATCAGGCCACCAACAGATGGACTTAAGCAAAGAATCACCGTTTGTTCCACCGCAAGGGCCGGGCTTGAACAGCCCTCCCATGACAGTCCGACCGCCTCCACTTCCGACTTCGCTGTTGCGGTGGTGGCAACCATCAACTTTCCTCTTGCCGCCACGCCCGTTGCAACAGATCGATGACCTCTTTATCCGAGGTCTGGGAAAAATCCATGTACCAATGCCCGATCGACATGAACCAATCAGGCATGATCGGGCAGATCACCTCATCCACTTCCCTGCGCAACGCCTCTGCCGTTTCCACCGGTGCCACCGGCACCGCCACCACGATGCGCGTCGGTTCCTGCAGCCGTACCGCCTGCACCGCCGCCAGCATCGAGGCCCCTGTCGCCAACCCGTCGTCGATCAGGATCACCACCTGATCCTTGAGCTGCACCGGCGCCCGCGTGCCACGGTAGACCTGCTGACGGCGCAACAGCTCCCGGGTTTCCCGGGCGACCACGGCCTCGAACGCCGCCTTGTCAATGGGGTGAGCCCGCAACGCCTGCTCATTGCGAATTTCAATACCGCCACTGGCAATGGCGCCCATGGCGTACTCCGGGTGGGACGGAACACCGAGCTTGCGCACCAGCAGCAGGTCCAGGCGCACGCCGAGCGCGGTGGCCACTTCATAGGCCACCGGCACCCCGCCCCGGGGCAAGGCCAGGATGATCACATCGGGTTTGTGGGCGTACTGGAGCAGCGGCTCCACCAGGCGTCGCCCGGCAGCCGCGCGGTTTTGCAGGATGGTTTGCGATGAGTGATTCATTTGAAACCTCCCCAGGCGATCAACGCCTGTCGGTTCGCATCACATCATCAATTGTCGGTTCGACGGTGGCTGTCAGCAAGCCCGAACACGAGACCCGGCCTGCCGGCGATGGCGTCCTGACAGCCAACCAATCTCTCGCGGCGGTATAAGACCTACTGTAGGAGCGAGCTTGCTCGCGTTGGAGGTCAACGATGACGCGGGCAGCCTGACACCCCGCGGTGCTCCCAGGTTTTTCGCGAGCATTCGAGCGCCGACCGGCTGCTCTTACAAAAATCATTCAGGCCGCGCTCTTGATCTTCTGCAGCGATCCGGCCACCAGCTTGCCAAAGGCATCGACCGGCCCCTGCAGGTTGCCGAGAAAATGCGGATAGATCAGCCACAGGTCCATCACCGGCTTGAAATCCTTGAGCGGCATGGCCGCCAACTGATCGCGGTGAACGCTGCGTTCCAGTAATGACCGCGGCACCAGGCCCAACCCGAGGCCGTCGGCGACCAGGCCCAGCTGCAATTCGGTGCCGAAGGTTTCCAGGTTGACGCGCAGGGCCAGGCCCTGGTCCGACAGGGTGCGTTGCAAGCCGGCGCGGAAACCGCAGCCGTCGGGATTGAGTATCCAGCCACTCTGGTAAACGTCCGCCAGCTTGCTCGGGCGCTTGGGCAATTGGGCCTTGGCGCAGACCACCACCAGTTCCATCTTGCCAATCGACTCACCGATTATGTTGTCCGGGAAAATCTTGCCGGCCGGGAACAGCGCCGCGGCGGCATCCAGTTCACCGCGCTCGATCCTGCCCACCAATTGACTGCCCCAGCCCGTAGCCACCTGGGCCCGCAGGTCGGGGTATTCGCTGCGCAGGTGCTTGAGCGCGTCGAGTAACACCACGTCGCCGATGGTCTGCGGCACCCCCAGGCGCAGCAGTCCGGTCGGTGGCGCGTCGGTGGCCACCAGTTCGCGCAGCGCATCCATTTCCCGCAGGATCAGGCGGCACTGTTCATACACCCGCGTGCCAATCAGCGTGGGCTTGAGCGGCTTGGTATTGCGATCGAACAACTCCACACCCAGGGCCTGCTCAAAGTTCTGCACGCGCCGTGTGATGGCCGGCTGGGTCAGTTGCAACGACTCGGCGGCATGGCTGATGGACTGGCAACGAATCACCTCGACAAAGGCATCGATATCATCAATTTTCATTTGGCCCGCACATAGAGAACAGTCAATAAGATGTCTGAAAAGCATAGTTCCTTCACCATGAGAAGGATAGCCCGCCGCACCCCGGGCCACTGATCAATAGCTTCTGGTGCTATGACATAGCGCTATTGGAAGGCGCTATAAATTCCATTCAGCTATAACCTAATCATTAAACAATCGCATATTGATCTAAAACATTATGCTTAAATCAAAGGGTCAACTTTCACAACGAACGATGGAATCGCCATGACCCAGGCCCGACACCCGGAGAGGCTCAGAGCATTCATAGGCGCCCTGGCGGAATTGATCGACAGCAACCCCCGCGAGGGTGATCTGTTGCACCGTGGCGGCAAGCTGCTCGGCCAATTGGTCAGCCATGACGACTGGCTGCCCGAGGAGTTTGCCCGCCCCGATCCGGAGCGCTATCAGCAATACCTGCTGCATGCCGATTCACGGCAGCGTTTCAGCATCGTCAGTTTTGTCTGGGGACCGGGACAAAGCACGCCGATCCATGACCATCGAGTCTGGGGGCTGATCGGCATGCTGCGCGGTGCGGAGTACTCACAAGGTTTCAAACGCAACGCCGAAGGTGCCTTGATCGCCGATGGCGGCCGGGTACAGTTGCGGCCAGGCCAGGTCGAGGCCGTGTCGCCGAAAATCGGCGACATCCATCAAGTCAGCAACGCCTTCGACAACCAGGTCTCGATCAGCATCCATGTGTATGGCGCCAACATCGGTGCGGTGCGTCGCGCGGTGTATCAGCCCGACGGTAGCGAGAAGCTGTTCATTTCCGGTTATTCCAACGCCTACCTGCCCAACATCTGGGATTTGTCCAAAGAGAACCAAGCCCTATGAGCACCCTGTCGACCCGCTCTTTCGCCGAGATTCGCCAAGCCCTGCTGAACCGTGAAGAACTGGCGCTGCTGGATGTGCGCGAAGAAGCGCCCTTCGCCGAATCCCATCCATTGTTCGCCGCCAACATTCCCTTGTCGAAACTCGAACTGGAGGTGTTCTCGCGGATTCCCCGGCGCGATACCCCAGTGACCGTCTACGACAACGGCGAGGGCCTGGCGAGCATCGCTGCACAGCGCTTGCTGGACCTGGGCTACCTCGATGTCAGCCTGCTCGAAGGCGGCCTGGAAGGTTGGCGCCGCGCCGGCGGCGAATTGTTCATCGACGTCAACGTGCCTAGCAAAGCCTTTGGCGAACTGGTGGAAAGCCAGCGTCATACGCCGTCCCTGGCAGCCGAAGATGTCCAGGCGTTGCTCGACAGCGAGGCCGACGTGGTGGTGCTCGATGCCCGGCGTTTTGATGAATACCAGACCATGAGCATCCCCACCGGCATCAGCGTACCGGGAGCCGAGCTGGTGCTGCGCGCCCGTGAGCTGGCACCGGACCCGGCCACGCGCATCATTGTCAATTGCGCCGGACGCACCCGCAGCATCATCGGCACGCAATCGTTGATCAATGCCGGCATCGCCAACCCGGTTTCGGCCCTGCGCAACGGCACCATCGGCTGGACCCTGGCCGGGCAAACACTGCAGCACGGCCAGTCGCGCCGCTTTGCCCCGACCCGCGAAGAACACCGGCAAACAGCGGCGCGCGATGCCCGTCGTGTCGCCGACCAGGCCCTGGTCGGCCGCGCCACATTGGCGGACCTGCAACGCTGGCAACAGGAGTCGACCCGCAGCACCTACCTGTTCGACGTGCGCACCCCGGAGGAATTCGAAGCTGGCCACCTGCCCGGCACCCGCTCGACTCCCGGCGGACAACTGGTGCAGGAGACCGACCACTTCGCCAGCGTGCGCGGCGCGCGCCTGGTACTGGTGGACGACGATGGCGTGCGCGCCAACATGTCGGCGTCCTGGCTCGCGCAACTGGGCTGGGAGGTGCATGTGCTGGATGATTTGAATCCTGCTCACTTCAGCGCACAAGGCGCGTGGCAGGCACCCGTTCCGACGCCACCACAGGCCGAAGAAATCAGCACCGAGACCCTGGCCCAATGGCTGACCCAGGGTGATACCGCCTTGCTGGATTTCACCGCCAGTGCCAACTACGTCAAACGCCATATCCCCGGTACCTGGTGGGCATTGCGTGGGCAACTGAAAGAAGCGCTGGCCAACGTGCCCGCAGCCGAGCGTTATGTGCTGACCTGCGGCAGCAGCCAGTTGGCGCGACTGGCGGTGGCCGAAGTCGAGGCGTTGACCGGCAAGGCGGTGTTTTTGCTCAAGGGTGGCACCGCCGCCTGGATCGCCGCCCAGTTGCCCCTGGAAGAAGGCGAGACCCGCCTGGCATCACCGCGCATCGACCGCTATCGCCGTCCTTATGAAGGCACCGACAACCCGCGCGAAGCGATGCAAGCCTATCTGGACTGGGAGTTCGGACTGGTCGACCAATTGGCCCGCGACGGCACCCATGGATTTTTTGTGATCTGACAGGGTGAACGGGCTTGTCGGGACGCCGCATCGCAGCGATGGCGGCATAACGGCCACCATCGCATCGCCAGCAAGCCGGCTCCTACAGATCGGTGTCACGCCACAAAATCAACATATCCCGCAAACCCTGTAGGAGCTGGCTTGCCAGCGATGGCGGCATCAGCTTCACCATCGCATCGCCAGCAAGCCGGCTCCTACAGATCGATGTCACGCCACAAATTCAACATACCCCGCAAACCCTGTAGGAGCTGGCTTGCCAGCGATGGCGGCATCAGCTTCACCATCGCATCGCCAGCAAGCCGGCTCCTACAGATCG
>NZ_JAXDEO010000082.1:0-19694 GCF_035064975.1 Pseudomonas sp. YuFO20 | reverse complement strand
CTCGGCCCAATTGTTGTCTATGGGTACAGCCCCGTCATCAAGGTAGCGCGACAGCGCTGCCCAGCGCTTCAGGCTGTAATCAAGTGCTTTGCTAATGGCTGAGCCTTCGGGCACAAGATCGCGCTGGGCGATCATCCAGGCATGCAGCATCTCCATTATCGGCGCGGCTTTTTCTTGCCGTATTCGGCGCCGTAAATCCGGCTCCAGGTCGCGGACTTCTCTTTCGATTTCGTACAGCAACTGGATATAGCGCAGGGCTTGCTCGGCGAGCGTGCTTTTATTCGTAGCGTGCAGTTCGAAGAACTTGCGCCGTGCATGGGCCATGCACCCAATCTCGGTCACGCCGAGTTCAAAGCTGGCCTTGTAGCCGCCAAAATCGTCGCAGACCAGCTTGCCCCTCCAGTCTTGCAGGAAGTTGCGAGCATGCTCACCGGCGCGGCTCGGGCTGAAGTCATAAACAACAGCTGCTGTTTCGCAGAACTGGCTGGTGGCGTAGGCCCAGACATAGGAGCGGTGAGTTTTCTTTGTTCCGGGCATCAGCATTTGCACAGGTGTTTCATCGGCATGAATAACCTGCTGCCCGAGTACCACGTCGCGCAACGCATCGACCAGAGGCTGCAACTGCACGCCCGTTATGCCAACCCATTGAGCCAAGGTTGAGCGTGGAATCGCCAGGCCCGCTCGACCGAAGATCGATTCCTGACGGTAAAGAGGCAGGTGGTCGGCAAACTTGGCGATCATGACGTGGGCAAGTAGGCCCGCAGTCGGAATGCCCTTATCAATAACCTGCGCCGGAACGGGTGCTTGGATCAGCGTTTCGCAGTCATCGCAGACCCATTTGCCACGCACATGGCGTTCGACGGTAAACACGCCGGGCGTGTAGTCCAGTTTCTCGCTGACGTCCTCGCCGATGCGCTTGAGGGCGCAGCCGCATGGGCAGTAAGTATTGTCCGGTTCGTGATGGATCAGTGTGCGTGGAAACTCTGCCGGCAAAGCAGTGCGTTTGGGCTTTTGCTTTTGCTCGGTCGGAGCCAGCACTGTTTGCAAGGCTTGAAGCTCTGCTTCAATCGCCGCGATATCGGTATCGATCAGATCATCGAGCAAACTGGCCTGTTCAGGATTCATCTGCTCGCTGCGTTTGGCAAATTTCAAGCGCTTGAGTTGTGCGATTTCATGAGTCAGCTTTTCGATCAACGTTTGGTCGCGGTTGATCTTCTTGCCCATAGTCTCAACGGTTTTACCCATCGTTTCGACCGTCTTGCCCAGCGTGTCAACCTGGTTGTCGAGGCTCTCGACGTGCTGCATCAACTGCGCCGCCAAGGCGCGCAGTTGTTCAGGGGACAGGTGGTCGAGATTGGGGAGCGAAGTCATGGGGCTGATTTAGCCAGAGCAGGCAATTTGCGGCGATAAGTCGATGGACTAATGGCTGCCGCTAAAGCAGTGTGATCGAGCCTCCAGAACTTGCGCGTTGCCATGGCAGCCCGAGCACCAATGCCTGAAGTTGCTCGGTATCCAGTTCCATTTCTGAGCCATGGCGAACGCCAGGCCAGTGGAACTTGCCTTGGTTCAACCGGCGCGCCGCCAGCCATATTCCGAAGCCGTCATGCACCAGCGCTTTCATGCGATTGGCGAACAGATAAGCACAGTGCGGCTGCGCCGCACCGAACACCGCAATCACCCTGGCTAGCGCCGTTTCGGTGCCTGCGCGCATATCCATCGGCTCTGTGGCGAGCCAGATGGAGTCGATGCGAATCATCGCAGAAGGTCTCGAAGAAAGGTCGAGCAAGCGGCAGCATTTTCAGTTGGCCAATTAACTTTGACGGTGCCACGCGGGTACTGGATTTCAACACAAATATTGGGCGATGCAGCTTGCGCATTTGCTCCGGCCAGCGGCATGGGGAGTGGAATAAATGCAGGTTGCAGCGCCGTGCTGTTCTGCGTTTGCAGGCGAATCCATTTGTGGACGAGGTTTGCATTGAGGCTATGGCTGAGAGCGATGCTGGCAATCGAAGCGCCGGGCTGGGCACACTCTTGAATGACCTGGGCCTTGAAGGACTTGGAATAGGAACGGCGTGTTGGCTGCATGAAATACCCGCTTAAAAGGCTAGAACTGGTGCCCACTTAAATTTAAGTGCACACCATGTCTTGGCTTTGCGGGGCTGGGTAGATGACTTGGCCGGACGCATACACCTATCCCGCCGGTTGCCTTGGTTGAAGCCACAAGATTATTCATGGTTAGTAGTTCGCTTCATGACCATGCCGGTCACAGCATTGATAAACCCACGCATTCACACCCGCGATCCGTGCCCTTGCCATGGGTCAGATTAAGAATCTGATCCACCGCCTCCTTCTCCAGGGAATTGATCGGTGTGGCGCCAAGTTGCGATGCAAGCTTCAAACGGTCGGGATGATTGTCCACCACGAAGACCTGCGACGCGCCCTTGATCATGGCAGAATGAGCTGCCATTAAGCCGACCGGGCCAGCGCCGTAAATTGCAATACTTTCACCGGGCAGCAACCCGGCCAATTCGGTGGCGTGCCAGCCGGTCGGAAAGATGTCAGAGAGCATGACGTAGTCGTCTTCACGCTCCTGCGCGTCCTCGGGTAGCACCAGGCAGTTGAAATCTGCATATGGCACACGCAGCAGTTCAGCTTGCCCACCTTGATAGGGGCCCATGTCGGCAAAACCATACGCGGCACCTGCAGTACCCGGGTTCGCAGTCAGGCAAAAACCCGTCAGGCCCTTCTCGCAGTTTTCGCAGAAGCCGCAACCGATGTTGAACGGCAGGCAAACGCGGTCGCCTACCTTGACCCGATCAACGCCGGCTCCCACCTCGATAACCTCACCGAGGTTCTCATGCCCAAATACACGGCCTGTCTCCATTGAGGTGCGGCCTTCGTACATATGCAGGTCTGAACCACAGATGTTAGTCGTGGTAATCCGAACCAGGACGTCTGTGGGTTTTTCAATTTTGGCATCGGTGACATTTATCGCAGGACTCCAAGACGATCCCTGTGGGTCGTCTACAGCCGTTCGCGATGGGTAGAACACGGCCAGAAGCAGCCATCATCCAAGGCATCTGCTGGTTCGCCATCTATCGCAAAATTTTTCAACAGCTGGAGCACGACGTCGGCCACGTTGTGTATCGAGCAGGCTGATCACGTACTTAATATGGCGACCACACCCCTACCAAGCGCCATATATAGGTCTAGGCAACATGCCTTTCAGTAGGTTTGAGACCAAGCGCGAGTCGCCTTGCACATCCCACACCCCACGCTAAAGCCCGAGTCATTGATTCACCTGGCCTGGAATCAAGCGCCTCTTCGTGCAAAGCCATGCCGCTCGCTGCATACACTCCAATGAACATCTGCGTGTTTCCCGTAGGCGACAGCCTCACTTGGACATCAATGAAGGTTCCGTCGTCTAACGTTTCGTCGTGTGTTCGATGGTGAAGCGCCGGATCAGCCCATTGCCAAAAAACATCCCCGCGAATTCGCATGCCCCGCCCTCCTACGACTTTAGTCTCATATGTCGGAAAAATAACCATAGCGCAGAGAGGCGCGGAGGCCACGGATTGCTTCACGATTGACTACTAAATCGGATAACTGGCCCCAATTCCTATACATGGTCAGGAATCCTGTCCAAATGAGCCTCCCAGCTTCTTACATCAACGCGTACTCGCACGACTGGAGAAACTTTATACCGTTCATCGTTCGTGCAGATGTGCCGCCGTTCTGCGTCTATCGTGCAAGGCAGTAGTGGCAAAATGCCTTGATTGCGTATCTTTGCACGAGAGATTGCCAATGTCCGAGAACGTCGATGTTTTACAGCCCCACCAGGTATTGAGCACCCCTTTGGAAATCGCGTCGACGCTACAGTTATTAGTGCAGACACGTGCACCTCTGACCTTGACCTTTCCCCAACAAGGGAAAAGTTTCAGGACATATCTGGTTCAGGTTGACAGCGATCGCGACACGCTCGTGCTAGATGAAATAATTTCTCATGAGGCTGCAGTTTTCCTGGAAGACGGGGCGCCTTATCGCATCGAAAGCTCGCACGGCGGCGTGCTGATCGCGTGGGAGTGCAGCAGCTATGTACGCTCATGTGCGAAGGCCGGCCTGCATTGCTACCAAATGAGTATGCCCAACGTAGTGATGTATTTTCAGCGCCGCAACGCCTTCCGAGCGACGCTCAGATCGGCACAACGGATCGATATTTTGCTGGACGGCGACAAGCTCCGGCGCAGCGGCGCTCTGCGCGGGCGACTACTCGAAATTTCCGCCACAGGTTGCAGGGTAAGCTTCGGCGGTAATCTTGAAGATCAGCTTCGAATCGGATGTATCTACGAACGAATGTCTGCCAGCGCTCCGCTGGACGTGAATCTAACGATGCTTGAGATACGCCACCTTCGCTATGAAGCGCGTATCGACAGAACCTTCGCAGGTGTGCGCTTCCATAACCTCAGCGGCCTGATGCAACGCAAAGTTCAGAGTTTCGTGAACCAGCTTCAACGTGAAGCGCGGCGAGCGGAAAAGGATGAGGACTGACGGGATACCGGCAGCGCGATTGTTCTGACAATTGCTTACCGTAATGCAAGTCCTGAATTTGCCAGGCCAGTGCGGCAGCACCAGCCGCTCCTGCAACCATCAGCCTACGTACATGGATGGATGTTGCAGGAAATCCGGCACCACCGGCTACATGCTTACCCGCCTATCAGTCCGGCTAGCCGCCCCGACCCTCAGAGCGGTAATTTCCTCCCGAGGTCTCGACGACCGTGCCAGTCACTTACCCGCGTCGGCATATGTTGCATCAATGGGTTTCGACCAGCCGCATTGACAACCCATAGGCATCTCTCGGTTAGGCCGTCACCTCGGACTAATCATCTGCAAGGCTCGATCGGGCCGCCAATTGGTGTATGGAACCCGATCTCTGCAAATATGCCTAACGAGTAAATACAAGTAAGCGGGTAATCTCATGCATATGTCAGAGGCGTACCAAGTCACGGAAGCTCTATCTACCAATGATGCGAATCTTAAAATTCACGAGGGGTGGACGCTCCTCAGCGTCGTGGTGACTACTCACCCCAATGGGCAGCTTCATCCGTGCTACATACTCGGCAAGTCAAAAACTGTGCAGGACGAACCATCATCAGACTGATTTTCGATAGGCAAGGCTATTTTTTGAATCCTTAAACCTCGCCTCAAGCGAGCTTTTTTGCGAATCAAAATCTACTCCTCTTTTCCTGACGACTTTGTTTGGTGAGTGAGACTCATGGCAGTGGCATGGATCGGAATTTATTCCGGCTGAAAACGTGCACGAGCAGCGGAATCGCACGAGGTAAAACGTATCGGCAGCGGAGTGAAGAATTCCGTAGCCATTAGTCATCAACGCGGCTGGCTTCGCCTTTTGCCGGCCACTCACCATTCGTAGCTTGACGTGAAGCTTCTGCCTCAAGCTGTTCTTGCGCAAGTCGCCAATACAGCGCTTCAGATCCTGCCGGACGGCCATCTTTTTCCCACAACTCATAAGCTCTTTCTCGGACTTTCGAATCGTCGATCATTGTCATTCCTCTCTAAGTCGCTACTTGATTCCGGTTCTTAAACTAGCTCATCCCCAAGGTGTGTGCTCATAGCTCATCCTCAGCCTTGGCTAGCAGAGCGTCATCGGCGAGAGGTTCAAGCAGCGCCTCGGCAATCTCGCCAAGCTTGCCCAACGGGTGATCACAACTGCCCAGCAATTCGGCTGTAGCAGTCTTGTCAGCATGTCCTCGCTCAGCGGTGATGATCAGCCAGCCCAGCGCCGAGGTATGTACCTCGCTATCGGCAAGACGGCTGTTCACGTATTCATCCACTGCCAGGGCGAATTCCTCAGCGGTCACGCCTTGCTGAGGATGCATGCGACGCTGGAATGACACGCTGTTGCCGCGCAGAAGTTCTTCAGCTGCGTTGTAGAGCCAATCCGCTCGAGCGTTTTCCTGCGGGCTTTTGCTCACAAAAGGAGGATGATGACGATCATGTTTTAACGGTAAAAAATGTGTTGTGTTCATCATCGTCTCCCGAGCAAGCACGAAGGATATGGCGCATTGCTTTACCGCCAAAGAATCAGACTCCGTTATCCATCTTGACCGCAGTCGTTGCGGCAGAGTCCATCGGCGATGCGCCCATACGTCAGTAGAATCGGCTTCCATATCACCATGAATGCAGACTATCCAAGCACCCATTACTGATTGTCCTCTCCTTCGAACTTCATGGATTCCATGAGGATCTACCGAAGCACACACCTAATGGTCTTTTGTGATGAACGACACTCGCAAAACCCAAGCACTGGCAACATGGGAAAAACTGTTTAGCCAGCCCGAGATTCGGATGGACGCAGAGGAGCAGTACGAGGCACTGCTGCATCTCGCGGATGATTTTGAAGATCAGGGTGTTATCAGTCCCCAAGAACGAGGAAGGCTCATCGAGAAGGCAACGGCCCTCTACGCACGATCTATTGAGGGTGTAGGCGAAGGCAACTAGCGCTCGCCAAAAATGAGCTCCCCTGAACCGACAAAAAGCTCGGAATTGAAAGCCGCTAGCCATAGAGTGCACACGAAGATCCTCGACCAGCCAAAACGGTTTCACACCGAATCAAGGCGGATGCATGAAACAAGTCAACATTCATCAGATCACGCACCTGCCGCCACAGATTCAAGTCTTGGAAAAAGAGGCAGTTGGAGAGGGTTTCAGGTTTCTCACTCGGCTGATTGCCGACTGGCACTGCGGAGCGAATCGCTTCGATGCACCCGGAGAATGCCTTATGGCGGCGTATTTCAACCAGCAACTGATAGGCATCGGAGGCCTCTCAGTTGATCCATATGGCGAGACTAATACGGCAAGGCTGCGACGGGTTTACGTCGCAGCTTCTTCAAGGGGGCAACACGTGGGTCAAACGCTAGTAAAAGCGCTGGTTGCACATGCCACTCTTCGCTTTCAGAACGTGCGTCTTTCCACCGATACGTCCGAAGGAGACGCGTTTTACCTGCACTGCGGTTTCATGCGAACAGAGGATGTCCATGCTACTCATATCATGCTGCTAGGCGACACCTGATTCAGTCTATCGGCCAGAAGCGGGCGTACGCGGCGCGAGCCTGGTTGCTGCCCCTAATCGGTCTCTATCATCCTGAAGTACATTACGGGTCGATTGGTGCCGTTCACGACGGGCACCGCACCAATCTGCAAAAAACACCCGGTGGTCGTTGCATTTCGCTTGTCGCCGGCGTGTGGCTAAGCTTAATGAATCGGGGTGAATTGACACTTGGGTGAGCGCACCCATCAGCGGATCTGGATAGCCATCAAGACGGTGCTCCCCGAAGGAGACGACCATGTATGCGGTTATAAGAACCTACCTGGGTGCTGGAGCAAAGCAGCTTTTCGAGCGATTGGAAGAGCGCCAAGACGACGTCGAAGCTGCCCTGCGGACAGTGCCTGGCCTGGTCAGCTACACACTGCTCAATACCGGTGATGGCGGTACGGCGGTGACTGTTTGCACGGACAAGGCCGGCAGCGATGCAAGCTTGAAAGTCGCGCGGGAATGGATTCAGAAAAATGCATCGGATATTCACGCGCAGCCGCCGATCGTGACGGAAGGTCCGGTCATTGTGCAGATCACATAACGCTTGACCAGCTGTTACCCAGGCACGCTCGGCACCGCCATCCCGACCTTCACCCGATCCAGGGCCACAATGGTCTTGAACCAGGTCACGTTGGGATTTTCGGCAAACAATCGCCGCGCCAGGGCCTGGTACTCCTGCATGCTGGTTACGGTCAGCACCAGGACGAAATCCACTTCGCCGGTGACGTAGTAGCACTGCTGGACTTCGGGCACCGCAAAGTGTGCCTTCATCGCCTCCAGCGCCTCGATGCTGGTGCGCTCGGTCATCACTTCCACGATGATGGTGATCGGCCGCCCTACCGCGGTGGGGTCGACAATAGCGACGTTGCCCGTAATCACGCCCCTCTCCTCCATCCGCTTGATACGGCGCTGAACAGCGGCCGTGGAAAGATTGACCTGCTCGGCCATCAGGCGCAGCGGTGTGGTGTTGTCGCGCTGGACCAGGTCGAGGATGGCACGGTCGAATTTGTCCAGGGATTCAGATGCAACGTCGAGTTTTGCCATGGTGATCCTGCGAGAAATTTTCTCGAAAACTAGCAGAAAACAGCGCCCCTTTATCTAGCCACGAGAAATATTATCTTGCTGGCAGGCCGCATGGGCAGCCTGGTTGGAGACTCACACAAGGATCGTCTGGCATGCTCGCACTGTTTCATCTTTCCCCTGTGCTGTTGGTGACCGCCATGCTCGTGGTGCTGCGCCGGCCGCCCGTTCACGCCGCAATGGCAGGCACCCTGCTGGTGATGGTGCTCTGGCTGGCCGGTGCTGCCGACGCATGGCGCCCGGACAGCGTGCTGGCTGCCGCTCGAGACACCGCCGTGCTGTTTGCCAGTACCGCGTTCGTGATCGTGCCGGGTCTGGCCTTCGTGATTTTCATCGAGCGCCTGGGGGTCAACCTGGCGCTGAGCCAATGGGTGCGTTCACTGGGGCTGGGACGCCGCGACCAGGTCGTGTTCATCGTCCTCGGGCTGGCGCCGTTGCTTGAAGCGATGACCGGTTTTGGCGTGTCATTGATCGCCACGGTCCCCCTGCTACTCAGCCTTTTTGAGCGCCGGGTCGCGCTGCGAATAGCGCTGACCGGCATGGCGATCATGCCGTGGGGAACCCTGGGCCTGGCCTCGGTCATTGGCGCGTCCCTGGCACATTTGGACGCATCCGCGCTGGCTGCGACCTCGGCCTTGACCAGCGCGCCGGTGTTTTTCGGCCTCAGTGCGCTGGCCCTGTATCTGGCAGGCGTTCGCGAGCCGCGCGAATGGCGGACACTGGGTGTTTTCTGGCTGTTGTTCGTGGCGGTGCTCTACAGTGCCAGCCGCTGGTTCGGGCCGGAGGTGGCGGGCGTTGCGGCGGGGCTGGTGACGGCAGTTGCCGTGCTCGCTTGCGGGCTGTGGCGCCTGCGCCGCAGCGATGGCGAACGTGGCTCGGTGCAGTGGCCGCGTCAGGCCTGGCCGTACCTGCTGTTGATTGCCTACATCGTCGGCTTGAAACTGCTCTGGAGCCTAACCGCCTGGCAGGATAGCTGGATCGTCCAGGGCAGCCAGGTCACCTGGAAACCCCTCGCCTCACCGGGTGTGGCACTGATTCTGGTGCTGATCGGGCTGGGATTTCACACGCGCAGTGCACAACGCCAGACGGGGCTGCCTGCTGCGTTGGTCGCGCGGGTGAAGCGGCCATTGCTGACCATCTTCTTCTTTCTGGCGATGTCGCAGATGATGGTGAAGGCCGGTTTCCTGGCGGGGCTGATGCAACTGCTGGCGGGCCTGTCGCCCACTGCCGCGACCTCTTTGGTGGCCATGCTCGGGGCGCTGTCGGGCTACATGACCGGCTCGAATGTCGGCGGCAACGCGATCTTCATGCCGGCCATTGCGATGCTGCCCGAGTCTTCCCGCCTGTTGCTGGCCGCGGTACAAAACAGCGCGGCCGGGCATGCGGCGCTGGGCTCGCTGTCGATCGTCATGCTGATTCTGGGACTGGCTAAAACCCAGGCCCGAGAAGAAGGCGAACTGGTAAGGTTTGGTTTCGCGCTGGTCTGTCTTAATACCGCGTTGGTGGCATTGGGCGCAGGGTTGCTGAGTGCATGGTTTTAAAAGCATAACGAATCAAGCCCCGAAGATCCGGGGCTTGATGGTCAGACGGTATCAGGACTTACGTCCCCCGCCTCCACTCATATCATCATCCTTGCGTCCCATTCCAGTGGACTTGTCACGGTCATCGGCAGTATTGCTGCCGCGTCCGCTGCCTTGCCCGCCGGTGGACGATTGATCAGCCTTGTTGGCTTGTTGTCCGCCTGAAGCCTGGCCACCTTTTTGGCCTGGTTTGTTCATGTTTTCCTTGTCGTCGGCCCATTCGCCTCCGCGGTTGGTTCCCTGCCCGCCTCCGGCCATGCGATCGCTGTCACGCGATGGTTGTCCGCCGGAAGCCTGACCGCCTTTTTTGCCGGCATCAGCCGCCTTGTCCCGATCAGTGGAAAGATTGCCGGGATTTTTATTTCCTGTATTGGCCATTTCTATTCACCTCAGCATCGTTAGTACGAGCGTGGGCTCGTATACGTCGGAGGATGAGTAAAACAGAAAGTTTGAACCGAATTACGTTGCTCGCGACGAGTGGATTCGGGCGTTTGGTTCCATTAAAAATGCACGCAGACGATGGACGGCGGGAACCTGATGGGGAGGCGATTTGCGAAGGTTTCCGGATCACTCGCTCGATGTTTACTAGACTTGAGATGTCCTTCATGCCTCACACCCAGGTAGTCAATCGATGACTGAACACATCGTGCATTTTCACTGCCAGATCGATCAGGGAACCACCGAGCGCTTCCGCGACTGTTGCCTGGAAGCCATCGACCAGGGTGCGACCTCGCTTCTGCTCAATCTGTCCACGAGCGGGGGCAGCACCAACTTTGGCTTCACCCTTTACACCTTCCTCAAGTCATTGCCGGTACCGCTCTGCGCGATCAACGCGGGCAACATCGAGTCCATGGGCATCATCATGTTCCTGGCGGCCGGGCGCCGCATCACCTCGCCCCACTCACGCTTCCTGATCCACCCGATGAACTGGTACTTCAGCCAGAAATCGGTGGACCACCAGCGCCTGCGTGAATACCTGTCGAGCCTGGACAACGACCTGGCGCGCTACGTGCAGATCTACAACATCGAAACGGCTGACGCCGAGACCAAGCTGGATATTTTCCATTGCCTTTCAGCGGAAGAAAAAGTCATCGCCGCGCACGAATCCCTGGCCTATGGCATTGCCCATGAGATGAAGCAGATGATGTTCGCCGATGACGTCAAACACTGGAAAGTCAGTGGTGGATGACCCGGGCGATGATGGCTTCATCGCCCGTGCCCCTGCCCCCTCTTATTCAGTCACCGCTGCCAGGTGCTCCGCAGCCGGCTCGGCACTGCCGATCGGCGCGTTGAGCAGCAGGAAGTACGCCAGGGCCGAACACAGCGCCACCACCGCACTGATCATGAACGCCGTGTTGAACGATCCCGAGTACTGGATGCTGAAGCCGGTGACGATCGGCGCGACGGAACCGGCGATGTAGCCGCCGAAGTTCTGGATCGAACCGAAAGAAGCTACACGGCGGCTGTCGACGATGGTGTTGACGATCATCCAGGCCGTGGCGCTGGCCATATTGATGCTGAACAGCGCCAGGCACAGCAGGATGATGCAACCGGTGAGGCCGGTGACATACGACAGGGGCAAGGTGAACAGCGCGGCGAGTACCAGGCCGGTGATCACACCGAATTTGCGGCTGGCGAGGATGCTCATGCCTCGGCGCACCAGCATGTCGCAGAAACGCCCGGCCACGATGGTGCCGACCGCGCCAAAACCATAGGCCAGCGACACCAGCCACGCGGTCTTGTACAGGTTCATGCCATGCTCGCGCTCGAAGTAACCGGGCAGCCAGGTCAGGTGCAGCCACAGCATGTAGATCACGCCCATGAAGCCCAGGACTGCGCCCCAGGTGCTGCGGTGCTTGAACAGGTCGAGCCAGCCGGCGAAGTAGGACACCTTCGGCGCCTGGGCATCGGCGGCCTGCACACGCGGCTGTTTCTCGGTAGGCAACGGCTTGCCTTCAGCCGCCAGCTCGGCCAGGTACTGCGCCTTGCTCTTGTAGAAGGTCAACCAGCACAGGGCCAGAACGATACCGATCGCACCGGTGATGATGAACATGCCGCGCCAGCCGAAGTTGACCATGAACAGCGTCAGCAACGGCGGTGCCAGGCATGGGCCCAGACAGGTCGACGACCAGACGATGCCGGTCGGGGTCCCGCGCTCATTGGCATCGAACCATTCGGACAGGGCCTTGGCCGCCGAGGGGAACATCGGTGCCTCGCCAATCCCCAGCAACACCCGCAGGCCCATGAAGCCGGCAAAGCTGTTGACCATGCCGAAGGTCGACTGCGCCACCGACCAGGCCAGCAAGGACGCGCCCAGGGCGATCTTGCTGCCCAGCCGGTCGATGATCAGGCCCATCGGCAATTGCGCAAACGCGTAGGCGATAGAGAAGGCCGACAACAGGATGCCCATTTGCGAGGGGCTGATCATCATGTCCTTCTGGATCGAGGTGTTGGCGATCGACAACGCACTACGGTCCAGGTAGTTGACGATGCCGATCAATAGCAGGAAGACAACGGTGATGCTTTGGTACTTCTTCAGTGGGGTCATCTGATGGCCTTTATTATTGTTATTGAAGCGGTTGCAATGCCGGGGCGATCCATTCACCGGTGATGCGCTCTTGTGTTTTTTTGTAGGAGCGAGCTTGCTCGCGATGGTCGTTAACGATGACGCGTGTTTTCTGAATAAACGCGTCGTTCTCAAGTTCTTCGCGAGCAAGCTCGCTCCTACAAGGGAATCAGGTAAGGGCCGGCAGTTGCAACTGCGCGGCCGTCTGGTTGAGGTCGTCGAACACCTTCTGCGACAGGCCCACGCCTTCGTCCAAGGCCTGTTCACGCAACTTCAGGCCGGCCTGGCCCGGCAGGCGCACCGGGCGCTGGGGGTCGACCGCACGACTGCCCAGTATCAGCTTGCTGAGGAACGAGGTTTCGTCGGTGAAGGCTTCCAGCCCGCCGAAGAAGCGCGGGTCGATCACCACGGTCGTGGCCGAGGCGCCCCACTGCTGCGGGCCGTCCTTGCGCCCGTGACCGGCGAGGCCCGAGGTCAGGGCCTCGACCAGGATCGCCAGGGCAAACCCCTTGTGCCCGAAGGCCTGGCCGCCCAGGGGCAGGATGCTGCCCGGCGGGGTGCTAAAAAAATCGACCGGGGCGTCGCTCACCTGGCCTTCGTTGCTCATCAGCACCGGGTGCGGCAGGTTGGTACCGGCGTCGCGGCATTGACCGACCAGGGCCAGGGTCACGGTGGACATGCTGACATCCAGCAGGATCGGTGCGCCCCGGGTCGGGATGCCGGCGGCGATCGGGTTCGGGGTGTAGATCGGGTCGATGCCGCCATGGGCGCACACCACCCCGACGGACGGGTCCGAGGAGTAGACCATGGCGATAAGGCCACGGTCGGTGAAGGGTTTCAAGTAAGCGGCCAGGCAACCGATGTGCGCGGCACGGCGCACCACGGCGATACCGATGCCCTGCGCTGTGGCGCCCTTGGCCGCGCTGTCCAGGGCACGGCTGACACAATAAGGACCGAGCACGTAGTGGCCATCGAACAGGCTGGAAATACCGCTGTCGGACACCTGTTCGAGGTTCTCGGCCCTGGCCTTGACCTGGCCGCTGAGCATGCCGCCGATGTAGCGGCTGACCAGGTTGAGGCCGTGGGTGCGATGGCCCAGCAGTTCACCTTCGAGCAGCACCCGCGTCACCACCTGGGCGACCTCGGCATCGGCTCCGGCTTTTTCAAACAGTTGCTCGACAAACGCGGTCAGCGTTGGCGCGGCGTAGCGTTTGGCTTCATTCATAGATGCTGCTCCCGGATCAATTCAACGCCGCTGTGGTGTGCTTGCCATCGACCAGGCGCTGCAGGCCCAGCGGGTTGGCATTCTTCAAGGCATCGGGCAGCAACGCATCGGGCACGTTCTGGTAGCACACCGGGCGCAGGAAACGATCGATCGCCAGGGTGCCGACCGAGGTGCCGCGGGCATCGGAGGTGGCCGGGTAAGGCCCGCCATGGACCATGGCATCGCACACCTCGACACCGGTCGGGTAACCGTTGAGCAGCACCCGGCCGACCTTCACTTCCAGCGCGCCGAACAGCTCACCAAAGACAGTGAGGTCATCGTCGTCGGCCAGCAGCGTGGCCGTGAGCTGGCCGCGCAAGGCAGCGACGGCGCGCAGTAGCTCAGCCTTGTCCGCCGCTTGGACCACCACCGTGCAAGGGCCGAACACCTCCTCCTGAAGCAATTCATCCTGTTCCAGCAACAGGCTGATGTCGGCCTCGAACAGTTGCGGCTGCGCTTGGTTGCCCGCTTGCGACAGGCCGCTCAAATGCTTGATGCCCGAGTGCGCCCGCAACGCCTGCAAGCCTTTGCCGTAACTGTTCAGGGTGCCTGGATTGAGCATGGTTTGCGGCGCCTGTTCGGCCATGTGCCCGGTCAGTTGCTCGATGAAGGCGCTGAACGCTGGCGAGCGAATACCCAGCACCAGCCCGGGGTTGGTGCAGAACTGGCCACAGCCCTGCACCACCGAGGCGGTCAGCTCCCGGGCCATTGCCGCGCTGCGGTTGGCCAGGGCCTGGGGCAGGACCAGCACCGGGTTGATGCTCGACATCTCGGCAAACACCGGGATCGGTTGCGGCCTGGCTGCCGCCATGTCACACAGGGCACGGCCGCCTTTCAGCGAGCCGGTAAAGCCCACCGCCTGGATGCCCGGGTGCTTGACCAAGGCCTCGCCCACGCCGGCACCGAAGATCATGTTAAACACGCCGGCCGGCATGCCCGTGCGCTCGGCCGCACGAATCAGCGCCTCTGCCACCCGCTCGGCGGTGGCCATGTGGCCGCTATGGGCCTTGAAGACGACCGGGCAACCGGCGGCCAGGGCGGCGGCGGTATCACCACCCGCGGTGGAAAACGCCAGCGGGAAGTTGCTGGCGCCGAACACCGCCACCGGGCCGACGCCGATGCGGTACTGACGCAGATCCGGGCGTGGCAAGGGGGCGCGTGCCGGCAGCGCCTGGTCGATGCGTGCGCCGTAAAAATCACCCCGGCGCAGCACTTGGGCAAACAGGCGCATCTGGCCACTGGTACGCCCGCGCTCACCCTGGATACGGGCGCTCGGCAGCGCCGTCTCCTGACAGGTCAGGGCGATGAAATCTTCACCCAGTGCATCGAGCTCGTCGGCGATGGCTTCCAGGAATTCGGCACGGCGTACCGCCGGCAGCGTGCGAAACGAGGCAAACGCCGCGCTCGCCGCCGCCACCGCGGCATCGACTTCCGCCAGGGTGGCCTGATGGAAAGCGCCTGGCAGGTGTTCGCCGGTGTGGGCGTCGATGCTGTAGACCAGGGTATCGCCCAGCGCACTGCGCTGGCCGGCAATGAAGTTGTATCCGGAAAATTGCATGGTGTTCGCCTTGTGAAAGTTGCGGGGCTGTCAGTCAGGTCACGGCGCCGATCTGCCAGGGCACGAATTCGTTCTGCCCATAGCCGTGTTGTTCGCTCTTGCTGCGTTCGCCGGAAGCGATTCGCAGCATCTGCGCGAAGATGTAGGCGCCGCGCTCTTCGATGCTGGTGGAACCGTCGGCAATGCCGCCGCAGTTCACGTCCATGTCTTCTTCCTGGTGCTCGAACACCCGGTTATTGGTGGCCAGCTTGATCGAAGGTGCGGGCGCGCAGCCGTAGGCCGAGCCCCGGCCGGTGGTGAAGGCGATCAGGTTGGCGCCACCGGCGACTTGCCCGGTGGCCGAGACCGGGTCGTAGCCCGGGGTGTCCATGAACACCAGGCCCTTGGCCCGGACCGCTTCGGCGTACTGGTAGACATCCACCAGGTTGCTGGAGCCGGCCTTGGCCACCGCCCCCAGGGATTTTTCGAGAATGGTGGTCAGGCCCCCGGCCTTGTTACCGGCCGAAGGGTTGTTGTTCAGTTCGGCGTTCATGCGCCGGCAGTAGTCTTCCCACCAGTGGATGCGCGCGATGAGTTTCTCCCCCACTTCGCGGCTCACTGCGCGGCGCGTCAGCAAATGCTCGGCGCCATAGATCTCCGGGGTCTCGGACAGGATCGCAGTGCCACCGGCCGCCACCAGGCGATCGACCGCATTGCCCAGCGCCGGGTTGGCGGTGATGCCGGAGTAACCGTCCGAGCCGCCGCACTGCAGGCCGACGATCAGGTGGCGTGCGCTGACCGGTTCGCGTTGCACCTGGTTGGCCTTGGGCAGCAAGGCCTTGACCTGCTCGATGCCACTGGCGATGGTTTTCGAGGTGCCGCCTATGCCCTGGATGGTGAAGGCGCGCAACTGGTCGCTGGCCGCAAGCCCCTGGGTTTCCAGCAGGCTTTCGATCTGGTTGGTTTCACAGCCCAGGCCAATGATCAGCACCGCGGCAAAATTGGGGTGAACAGCGTAGCCGCCGAGCGTGCGGCGCAACAGGCCCAGGGCTTCGCCGCTGGGGTCCACTGCGCAACCGGCACCGTGGGTCAGCGCCACCACACCATCGATGTTCGGGAAGGCGGCCAGTGCTTCGGGGTGGATGTCGCGACGAAAGTGATCGGCCACGGCCCGGGCGACGGTCGCCGAACAGTTCACCGACGTGAGAATGCCGACATAGTTGCGCGTCGCCACGCGGCCATCGGCCCGCACGATGCCCTGGAACACGGCTTCGGAGGCTGGCGATACATGGGCGTCCACGCCGAAGGCATAGTCACGGGCAAAGTCGCCCATCTCCACGTTGTGTACGTGCACGTGGTCGCCGGCTTCGATGGGCTGTGACGCAAAGCCGATGATCTGCCCGTAACGACGCAGGGGCTGGCCCTGCTCCACGCGCTGGGTAGCGACTTTGTGCCCGGAGGGAATCGGCTGGCGCACGGTGACGGCTTCGGCTTCCAGGTTCAGGCCTTCAGGCAGGACCTGTCGGGCGATCACTACGTTGTCCAAGGGGTTGAGGCGAATCACGGCAGGGTCGCCGGTCCGTGTACTGGCTATCAGTTGCATGGGACCTCTCAGGGTATAGCGGCCGACTTCTTGTTATGGCGTCACCCTTTCTGTGGAGGGTGAATCTGCGCCAACTGTAAGGAGCCAACCCCGGGATTCCCAATGAGATGATCCGATCAACTGATAACCAAACGTTATCAGTTCGACCTATTGCGCCCTGAAGTAGTCGAGCAATTTAGTGAGCGCTACCGACTTGGGTCGCGACCCCAAGGTCAGCAGGCCAATGTTGGCCATGGAGATCGGCAATTCGACCGGCAGGACAGTGACCATTCCATAGCGCGCATAATGCTCGGCCACGTCGTTGGGCACCACTGCGATCATGTCCGAGGCTTCGAGCATCGCCGTGGTGGCCAGGATCGAGGCGGTTTCCACAATATCCAGCGCCTGCACCATGCCGCCGGCCTGCAGGGCACTTTCCACCCGGCGACGCATGGGGCTGCCCATGGGGTGCAGAATCCAGGTCTGTGCGATCAGATCGGCCAACTGCAAGGGCGCAGAACCGGCCAACGGGTGGCCGGGACGGGCAATCACCCGCATCTGCTCGCCACTGTCGAACAGCTCGATGTCCAGGCCCTGGCTATCGCTCTGATCGGGCACTCGCCCCAGCACCACATCGAAATCGCCGCGCAGCAAGGCCGGCAGCAAGGTATCGCTGGTCCCGACCTCGATGGAAATGCGCACCTTGGGGTGATCGCGCTTGTACGCCAGCACCGCCTTGGTCAGCAGCGTCGGCACCGGCCCCATCACACTGCCGACCCGCACCAGCCCCGTGGCCCCGCGCGCCAGTTCGGCGATCTGCTCCTGGGCATGCTCGAACTCATGCAGCGCGCCCTGGGCGTAGCGGATCATCACCTCGCCATACAGGGTCGGCTGCATGCCGCGCGGCAAGCGGTCGAACAGGCGCACGCCCAGGCGCTCCTCCAGTTGCTGCAGCAGCAGACTGGCGGCCGGTTGCGAGGTGTGCATCGCCGTGGCCGCCCGGCGCAGGTTGCCGAACTCGCCCAGGGCATTGAGCAAGGTGATCTGCCGGCTGGAAATTTTCAGCGCAGCAAAATTGCGAAGTTCGGGCGCCGTGGTTTCTGGCTCGACAGGCATATCAAATCCGGTATCGATACTTAGGAATTCGCGATTATGCCTGTATCGCCTGGCGATCTACAGTCGGGGCTCCCTATGGTCACCCAGAACAAGAATCCGCCATGAGCATTCGAATCACTCACCTGAGCGTGCGCGACATCCGTTTCCCCACCTCCCTGTCCCTGGACGGCTCCGATGCGATGAACAGCGCGCCGGACTACTCCGCCGCCTATGTCGTGCTGCACACCGACGCCCCTGGCGGCCTGGAAGGCCACGGCCTGACCTTCACCATCGGCCGTGGCAACGAAATCTGTGTCGCGGCCGTGCAATCCCTGGCACCTATGGTGGTCGGCCTGACCCTCGAAGACATCGTCGCCGACATGGGCGCCTTCTGGCACAACTTCACCGTGGGCGACAGCCAACTGCGCTGGCTGGGCCCGGAAAAAGGCGTGATCCACCTGGCCACCGCGGCCATCGTCAACGGGATCTGGGACCTGTGGGCCAAACACGAAGGCAAACCCGTGTGGAAGTTGCTGGCCGACATGACGCCGGAACAACTGGTGCGCTGCCTGGATTTCAGCTACGTCACCGACGTGCTCACCCCCGAAGAAGCCATCGCCCTGCTGCGCCGCCAGGTGCCAGGTAAAGCCCAGCGTGAGGCGCAAATGCTCCGTGAAGGCTACCCCGGCTACACCACCGCGCCGGGCTGGCTGGGCTACAGCGAAGAAAAAATGCGCCAACTGGCGCGGTCGGCAGTCGAGGATGGCTGGACCCACATCAAGCAGAAAATCGGCGTCAACCTGGAAGACGACATCCGCCGCGCCACCATCCTGCGTGAAGAAATCGGCTGGGAACGGAGCCTGATGATGGACGCCAACCAGGTCTGGGGCGTCGACGAGTCAGTCGCCAACATGCGCCGCCTGGCCGCATTCGATCCGCTGTGGATCGAAGAGCCGACCAGCCCCGACGACATCCTCGGCCACGCCAGCATCCGCCAGCGTATCGCACCGATCGGCGTGGCCACCGGTGAGCACTGCCACAACCGGGTGATGTTCAAGCAGATGTTCCAGGCCGGCGCCCTGGACTTCTGCCAGCTGGACGCGGCCCGCCTGGGTGGGCTCAATGAAGTGTTGATCGTGTTGCTGATGGCCGCCAAGTTCGACATCCCGGTCTGCCCCCATGGCGGTGGCGTCGGTTTGTGCGAGTACGTGCAGAACATCGCGCTGTTCGACTACATCGCCGTCTCGGCCTCGCTGCATAACCGGGTCCTGGAATACGTCGACCACCTGCACGAACACTTCCTCGACCCGGTGGTGATCCGCCGCGGGCGCTACATGCCGCCGCAACGGCCGGGGTACAGCATTGAAATGAGCGCTGAGACACTGGAGCGTTATCAGTATCCGGGTGGCGCGGTGTGGGTCGATATACAGGCGCACGCGGGGACGTAAAATTCAGATGCCCAACAAAAAGGGCCCCTCTCGGGTAATGCTGTTCACTTTAGGTTGGAGGGCTCCAGGTGGATATTTGAATTAGGTGTATATCCATTCCTGCGGTAACGGCCACCTATGGTTTCGCTCTTACAGCGAGTCACTTGGAAAAGCCCCAAGTAACCAAGGGCTCTTGCCCCTGACGTTCGGTGCCTCGCTAGGGCTCGGCATGCCCTCGCTCCGGTCCTGCTCCGTGGGCCCGCCGCGATGGGCCATCCTTGGCCCAGCGCGGCTAAACCGGCATCCATGCCGGTTTACCCACTGCGCAGAACCTCCACTCGGCCTCTCGATGGGGCAAGAAAATCAAAAGCCAAAGAGCCAAAGCAAAAGCGAGGCGGCCTGACAGCCGACCTGATTAAGGGACCTGTCTACGATCCAATTGTGGGAGC
>NZ_JAXDEO010000081.1:0-19863 GCF_035064975.1 Pseudomonas sp. YuFO20 | reverse complement strand
CCGACGTCGGCGGTCCATACCGATGACGCCAGGCCGTAGTCCGAGTCGTTGGCCCAGCCCAGCACCTGCGCCTCATCGGTGAATCTGGTCACCGACACCACTGGCCCGAACACTTCGCGCCGCACGATTTCGTCGTCCTGCTGAGCATCGGCCAACACCGTCGGTTCGAAGAAGAAGCCATTGCCGTCCACCGCTTTACCGCCGGTGATCAGGCGGATGTGCGGCTGCGCCACGGCGCGCTCGACGAACCCGGCCACGCGGTCGCGGTGCTGCGCGGTGATCAGCGGGCCGAGCTCGGTCGCCGGATCGTCCTGCAAGCCGTACTTGATGCTGCTGACCGCCGCGCCGAGTTTTTCCACGAATTTGTCGTAGATGCCTTCCTGGGCATAGATGCGGCAGGCGGCGGTGCAGTCCTGGCCGGCGTTGTAGAAACCGAAGGTGCGGATGCCTTCCACGGCGGCTTCGATGTCGGCGTCGTCGAAGATGATCACCGGGGCCTTGCCGCCCAGTTCCATGTGCATGCGCTTGACGCTGTCGGCGGTGCTGGAAATGATGTTCGAGCCGGTGGCGATGGAACCTGTCAGCGACACCATGCGCACTTTCGGGTGGGTGACCAGCGGGCTGCCGACCGTGGGACCACGGCCAAACACCAGGTTGAGCACGCCAGCGGGGAAGAATTCCGACGCCAGTTGTGCCAGGCGCAGGGCGGTCAACGGCGTCTGTTCCGACGGCTTGAGCACCACCGTGTTGCCGGCGGCGAGGGCCGGGGCGATTTTCCAGGCGACCATCATCAGCGGGTAGTTCCACGGCGCGATGGAGGCGATCACCCCCACCGGGTCGCGGCGGATCATCGAGGTGTGGCCGGGCAGGTACTCGCCACCGGCCGAGCCGCTCATGCAGCGGCTGGCGCCGGCAAAAAAGCGGAACACGTCGGCGATCGCCGGAATCTCGTCGTTGAGCGCGGCGCTGTAGGGCTTGCCGCAGTTGTCCGATTCCAGCTTGGCCAGCTCTTCGCCGTGGGCCTCGATGGCGTCGGCGAGTTTGAGCAGCAGCAGCGAACGTTCCTTGGGCGGGGTCTGCGACCAGCTGTCGAACGCAGCATCGGCGGCGCGCACAGCGGCATCGACCTGGGCTTCGCTGGCTTCGTTGATTTCCACCAGCACGCGGCCCAGCGCCGGGTTGAACACCGGTTGGGCGGGGCCTTCGCCGTTGATGAGTTGGCCGTTGATCAAGAGTTGGGTTTGCATGGTCTTGTCCTCTTTGGAACTGTTGTTTTACCTCTGAAGGAACCGGCTCAAAATGTGGGAGCGGGCTTGCTCGCGAAGGGGCCATCACCTTCAACATTGATGTCGGCTGACACACCGCTTTCGCTGGCAAGCCAGCTCCTACAAGATTCGGTTTCTTCAGTGGCTGAGTTGTCTGTTATTTCCCGCCGCTACCCGCCACGCTCTCACCGCCCCGCGTCAGGTAATAGGCGCCGAGAATCGGCAGCATGGTCACCATCATCACCAGCATCGCCACGACGTTGGTCACCGGCACGTCCCGGGGGCGGCTGAGCTGGTTGAGTAGCCACAGCGGCAGGGTGCGTTCATGGCCGGCGGTGAAAGTGGTGACGATGATCTCGTCGAACGACAGCGCAAACGCCAACATGCCTCCGGCCAGCAGCGCCGAGCCCAGGTTCGGCAGGATGATGTAGCGGAAGGTCTGCCAGCCGTCGGCACCGAGGTCCATCGAGGCTTCGATCAGACTGTGGGAGGTGCGGCGCAAGCGGGCGATGACGTTGTTGTAGACGATCACCACGCAGAAGGTCGCGTGGCCGACGATGATGGTGAACATCCCCGGCTCGATGCCCAGCGTCTTGAACGTCGCCAGCAGCGCGATCCCGGTGATGATGCCTGGCAGGGCGATCGGCAGGATCAGCATCAGCGAGATGCCTTGCTTGCCGAAGAAGTCCCGGCGATACAGCGCCGCCGAAGCCAGCGTGCCGAGGACCATGGCGATCAGCGTGGCAATCGAAGCGATCTGCAAAGACAGCTTGATCGCTTCCAGTACGTCGGGCCGCGAGAACGCCACGCCGATCCACTTCAGCGTGAAGCCCTTGGGCGGAAAGCTGAACGCCGCGTCTTCGGTGTTGAAGGCGTACAGGAAGATGATCAGGATCGGGAAGTGCAGGAACACCAACCCGCCCCAGGCTGCAATGCGCAAACCCAGGGATGCTTTTTCAGAGTGCATCGAAGGCCCCCAGTCGTTTGACGATGGACAGGTAAATGGCGATCAGCACGATCGGCACCAGGGTGAAGGCGGCCGCCATCGGCATGTTGCCGATCGCACCTTGCTGGGCGTAGACCATGCTGCCGACGAAGTAGCCCGGCGGGCCCACCAGTTGCGGCACGATGAAGTCGCCCAGGGTCAGCGAGAAGGTGAAGATGGAACCTGCGGCAATGCCCGGAATCGCCAGCGGAAGTGTCACTTGCATGAAGGTCTGGCGTGGCTTGGCGCCGAGGTCTGCCGAGGCTTGCAGCAAGGACGGTGGCAGGCGTTCCAGTGAGGCCTGGATCGGCAGGATCATGAACGGCAGCCAGATGTAGACGAACACCATGAAGCGTCCCAGGTGCGAGGTCGACAAGGTACTGCCGCCGACGCCGGGAATGCCCAGGATGAACTGCAAGACCGGCTCCAGCCCCAGGTGCTGGACGAACCACTGTGCCACGCCACCCTTGGCCAGCAACAGGGTCCAGGCATACGCCTTGACGATGTAACTGGCCCACATCGGCATCATCACCGCGATGTAGAAAAACGCCTTGGTCTTACCGGTGGTGTAGCGGGCCATGTAGTAGGCAATCGGGAACGCGACGATGGCGCTGGCGATCGAGACGACGACCGCCATGCTCAAGGTGCGCAGGATGATGTCGAAGTTCGATGGCTGGAACAGTGCGGCGAAGTTGGCCAGGGTCAGATCGGGGGTGACCGCCATGGTGAAGTCGTCAAAGGTGTAGAAACCTTGCCACAACAGGGTCAGCAACGAGCCGAGGTAGATCGCGCCGAACCACAGCAGCGGCGGCACCAGCAGCATCGACAGGTACAGGTTCGGCCGGCGATACAACAGGTTGGAAAATCGGCGCAACGGCGAGCCACTGGCCGGGTTTTGCGGGAGAGCGACGCTGGTCATTTCACACCCCACCCACGATGGTGTCGTGCAACGGGATCATCGCTTCACGCGCCCAGCGTGCGCTGAGGCGTTGCCCGGTCTGATGTTGCGCGCTGGTATCGAGCCACTGATTGTTGGCCTGGCTGATGTTCAGGGTCTGGCCATTTTCCAGCTTCAGTTCATAACGTGTGGCGCTGCCCTGGTACTGGATGTCGTGCAGTAAACCGCTGACTTCGATTTCGTGCGCGGCCAGTGGGCCTTCGGCGAAACGCACGTGTTCCGGGCGAATCGAAAACGGTTGTGGATTGCCGCTCAACTGCTGCGCCAGATCGCCGCGAATCACGTTGGAGGTGCCGACGAATTCGGCGACGAAGGTGGTTGCCGGTTTCATGTACAGGTTACGCGGCGAATCGACCTGTTCGATGCGACCCTTGTTGAACACGGCGACGCGATCGGACATCGACAGCGCTTCGGTCTGGTCGTGGGTGACGAAGATAAAGGTGATGCCGAGCAGGCGTTGCAGCTTCTTCAGTTCACTCTGCATTTGCTCGCGCAGCTTCAGGTCGAGCGCGCCCAAGGGTTCGTCGAGCAGCAGCACACGCGGACGGTTGACCAGGGCGCGGGCAAGGGCTACGCGCTGGCGCTGGCCACCGGACAGTTGCACCGGTTTGCGCTCGCCGTAACCGCCGAGGGCGACCATGTCGAGGGCTTCTTCGGCGCGTTTGCGGCGTTCGGTTTTGCCGACGCCTTTGACTTTCAAGCCATAGGCGACGTTGTCGAGTACGTTCATGTGTGGGAACAGCGCGTAATCCTGGAACACAGTGTTCACGTCACGCTGGTACGGTGGCAGGCCGGCGGCCTCCTCGCCATGAATGCGGATTGAGCCCGCGCTCGGTTGTTCAAAACCGGCGATCAGGCGCAGGCAGGTGGTTTTGCCCGAGCCTGAGGGCCCGAGCATGGAGAAGAACTCGCCGTCCTGGATGTCGATGGAAACCCGGTCAACGGCTTTCACTTCGCCGAACTGACGGGAAACGTTGGTGAACTGGACTGCAAGCGTCATGGTGCGGTGCTCCGAAAAGGCGAGGGCCGTCGCAGCGGCCCTGCCTGGACTTCTGAAAAATCTGAATCGAATACGGTGTGCTGACTGTAGAGATCCCCTGTGGGAGCGGGCTTGCTCGCGAATGCAGTGTGTCAGGCAACATCAATGCTGGATGTGATGGCCTCTTCGCGAGCAAGCCCGCTCCCACAGGGGCGGTGCCATCTCACAAACTATCTGCCGCCCATGATCGCGATGTAGTCCTGGGTCCAGCGGCTGTACGGCACGAACTTGCCGCCTTCGGCCTGTGGGGTTTTCCAGAAGGCGATCTTGTCGAACTGGTCGAACCCATTGGTCTTGCAACCTTCGGCGCCGAGCAGTTCGCTTTCCTTGCACGCGGCCGGTACCGCTGGCAACGAACCGAACCACGCCGCCACGTCACCCTGGACTTTCGGTTGCAGTGACCAGTCCATCCATTTGTAGGCACAGTTGGGGTGCTTGGCTTCGGCATGCAGCATGGTGGTATCCGCCCACCCGGTGGCGCCTTCTTTCGGGATGGTCGAGGCGATCGGCTGCTTCTCGTTGACCAGGCCGTTGACCTGATACGGCCAGGCCCCGGACGCCACCACGCCTTCGTTCTTGAAGTCACTCATCTGCACGGTGGTGTCGTGCCAGTAGCGGTGGATCAACGGCTGCTGCGCGCGCAACAGATCGAGCACCGCCTTGTATTGCGCTTCGGTCAGTTCGTAGGGGTTCTGGATGCCCAGTTCCGGCTTGGCGGTCTTGAGGTACAGCGCCGCGTCGGCGATGTAGATCGGGCCGTCATAGGCCTGCACGCGGCCCTTGTTCGGCTTGCCATCCGGCAGGTTTTCGGCATTGAACAACACGCCCCAGCTGTCGGGCGCGGTCTTGAATACGTTGGTGTTGTACATCAATACGTTCGGACCCCACTGGTACGGGGTGCCATAGGTCTGGTTGTTGACCACATACCACGGCGCATCTTTCAGGCGCGGGTCGAGGTTCTTCCAGTTCGGGATCAACGTCGTGTTGATCGGCTGCACTCGCTTGCCGACGATCAGGCGCAAGGAAGCGTCGCCGGACGCCGTCACCAGGTCATAACCGCCCTTGGCCATCAGGCTGACCATCTCATCGGAGGTCGCCGCGGTTTTCACGTTCACCTTGCAGCCGGTTTCCTTCTCGAAACCGGTCACCCAGTCGTAGGCCTTGTCGCTTTCGCCACGTTCGATGTAGCCGGGCCACGCGACGATATCGAGTTGCCCTTCGCCGGCACCGACAGCCTGCAACGGCTCGGCGGCCTGGACACTGGCACTGGCCAGCAGCGCGGTGGTGATTGCACTGAGCAGTGCGGTCTTGTGCACGAACATGGAATTTCCCTCTTCTTCAAATTATGGTCGGGGCAGTGGTGAACGTGGTGAAGCATGCCGCTATCGGCTTGTTATTAGCGTAGTCAGAGATGTTGCCCGTGGCGGGCCATGATGTGCCGCACCACGCTGTAGTCCTGGAGCGAATCGCTGGACAGGTCCTTGCCGTAGCCCGATCGCTTGAGCCCGCCGTGGGGCATCTCGCTGACCAGCATGAAATGGCTGTTGATCCAGGTGCAGCCATATTGCAAGCGCGCAGCGACCTGCATCGCCTTGTCCAGGTTCTGGGTCCAGACCGAGGAGGCCAGGCCGTATTCCGAGTCGTTGGCCCAGTCCACGGCTTGTTCGAGTTGATCGAATCGGGTCACGGTGACCACCGGCCCGAACACTTCGCGCTGGACGATTTCATCGCCTTGCTTGCAACCGGCGAGCAACGTCGGCTGGTAATAGAAGCCGGCGCCGGAATGCACCGCCGCACCGGTCACCCGTTCGATATGAGGCTGGCCGAGGGCGCGTTCGACGAAACTGGCCACGCGGTCGCGCTGGCGGGTGCTGATCAGCGGGCCGATTTCGTTGTCGGCATCGCGTTTGCCGGCGAAACGCAGGCTGCTGACCGCCGCGCCGAGTTCGGCCACCAGGCGGTCGTGAATGCCGGCCTGGGCATACACCCGGCAAGCGGCGGTGCAATCCTGCCCGGCGTTGTAGTAGCCGTAGGTGCGCACGCCTTCGACCACCGCCTGGATGTCGGCATCGTTACAGACGATCACCGGCGCTTTGCCGCCCAGTTCGAGGTGCGTGCGCTTGAGGGTTTTTGCCGCGGCCTGGAGGATTTTCTGCCCGGTGACGATATCGCCGGTCAGCGACACCATGCGCACCTTGGGGTGGCTGACCAGATGACTGCCGACGCCTTCGCCGCCACCGCAGACAATGTTGATCACGCCGGGCGGCAGGATCTCGGCCAGCGCCGGGGCCAACGCCAGGATCGACAGGGGGGTGTGCTCCGATGGCTTGAACACCAGGGTGTTGCCGGCGGCCAGGGCCGGGGCGATTTTCCACGCGGCCATCATGATTGGGTAATTCCACGGCGCGATGGACGCAACCACTCCAATAGGATCACGACGCACCATGCTGGTGTACCCGGGCAGGTACTCGCCGCTGAGCTGGCCGGTCTGGCAACGCACGGCGCCCGCGAAAAAGCGGAACACATCGACCGTGGCGCTCAGGTCGTCCTGACGGGCCAGATGCAACGGCTTGCCGCAGTTCAGGGATTCGAGGCGGGCGAGCAGGTCGGCGTTTTTTTCGATGGCGTTGGCGATATCGAGCAACAGGTTCGAGCGCTGCTGCGGCGTGGTTCGCGACCACCCGGCAAAGGCGCGGTGGGCGGCGAGGATGGCGGCTTCGACTTGTTCGGTGCTGGCTTCGGCGATGTGCGTCAGGACTTCGCCTGTGGCCGGGTTGAGAATCGGTTCGACACGGCCTTGCCCGGCGACCAATTCACCCTCGATCAACAATGCGGTGAACAACGGGGTCTGCGCGCCAGCCATTTTGCGGGTTCTCTTTTCTTGTGTGGCCATGTTGCTCCCTGTGACTGGGGCTGGCCGTCTTATATGGATGCATCAAGACTAGTGCGCAGACCCGAGGTCGACAAATTCTAAATACTGAAGGCGGCGTTCGATTAAATAGATGGCTTGCGCCCGCCGTGGGGTTGCTCGCGGGCGACCGTCAGGAACGGGTCCACCAGGGCCGGGCGCGCGGTCCCGCGGCGCCAGGCCAGGCCGACATCCAAGGTATGGCTGAGGTCGGCAATCGGCCGCGCTTCGATGATGTCGCCCTCCAGTGACCATGGCCGGTAAGTCATGTCGGGCTGGATCGACACGCCAAGGCCGGCAGCCACCAGGCTACGCACCGCTTCGGTCGAGGCGGTGCGCAGGGTGATGCGCGGTTGCAGGGAGGCGGCTGTCCACATGCGCTGGGCATTGCGGTCCATTTCATCGACGTTCAATTGAATCAGCGGTTCGCGGGCCACGTCGGCAAGGTTGATGCTGTCGTGTTCCAGCAGCGGGTGCTGGGCCGGCAGCCACAGCCGATGGGGCGAATGGGTCAGCACTTCGGTCTGCAGGGCGTGGCGGTCTTCGAGGTTGGAGAGGATCAACACGCCGACATCGATCTCGCCGCTGACCAGCAAGTGTTCGATGTAAGGGCGTTCGTCTTCCATCACGCGGATTTCGACGTTGGGGTAGGCGCGCTGGAAACGCGTGAGCAGGTCCGCCAGA
The DNA here is from genome assembly GCF_035064975.1 of Pseudomonas sp. YuFO20. Taxonomy (NCBI): domain Bacteria; kingdom Pseudomonadati; phylum Pseudomonadota; class Gammaproteobacteria; order Pseudomonadales; family Pseudomonadaceae; genus Pseudomonas; species Pseudomonas sp. YuFO20. The sequence goes on along the minus strand of NZ_JAXDEO010000081.1, from coordinate 12,024 downwards.
TAGTAACCGGCCACCAGGCTGGTCACCCCGACGATCAACTGCCCGGCCACCTGGTCGGTGCTTTGTTGCAGGCTGCGCTTGGCGTTGTCCACGGTAGCCAGGATCAAATGCGCCTGGCGCAGGAACTGGTGCCCCTGATGGGTCAGGGTCATGCCCTTGGCGTGGCGATTGAACAGGCCGACGCCGATTTCCTGCTCCAGTTGCTGGATCGCCAGGGTCAGGGTGGACTGGGAAATGAACGCGGTTTGCGCGGCGGCGGAGATCGAGCCGGTCTCGGCCACGGCAATGAAATGACGGATTTGACGCAAGGTCATCATGAAGAGCGTACCCGGTGGGCAGTTTTATAGATTTTATCGAGTGTATATCGTTTTTTTAGAGGGTAGCTGTAAGTCACCTGCGCAAAGCGTGAGCAACATCTGGAAGCAATCTAACAGGCCGTTTTCGGGCACTTTCGATCTAGGCTGGTGGCCTTAAGGTCTGGTTGTACCTTTTAGTGGAGGCGGAAAATGAACACCCGTGGATTGCTCGACCAGCTACTCAAATCCGGTCAGGACATGTTGCAGAACAAGACCGGTGGTGCCCGTAACACCTCGTCCAACGCAGGATTGGGCGGGTTACTCGGCGGCACCGGAGGCTCGGGCGGTCTCGGCAGCCTGCTCTCCGGTGCGGGCGGGGGGGCGTTGGCCGCCGGGGCCATGGGCCTGCTGCTGGGTAACAAGAAGGCGCGCAAGGTCGGGGGCAAGGTTGCGGTCTATGGCGGTCTCGCTGCATTGGGCGTTCTGGCCTACAAGGCCTACGGCAACTGGCAGGCCCAGCAGGGCACGGCGCCGAGGACCGAACCGCAAACCCTCGATCGATTGCCGCCGGCGCAAGTCGAGCAGCACAGCCAGGCGATTCTCAAGGCCCTGGTGGCCGCAGCCAAGGCCGACGGTCATGTCGATGCGCGCGAACGCGAGCTGATCGAAGGCGAGTTCAGCAAGCTCGACAACGACCAGGAGCTGCAACACTGGCTGCACGCTGAACTGAACAAACCGCTGGACCCGGGCGATGTTGCCCGCGCCGCCAGCACTCCGGAAATGGCTGCGGAAATGTACATCGCCAGCGTGATGCTGGTGGATGAGGAGAGCTTCATGGAGAAGTCCTACCTCGATGAACTGGCGCGCCAGCTCAAGCTGGAACCGGGATTGAAGGCCGAGCTGGAGAAACAGGTTCGCCAGGCTTCCTTGTAGGCGTCTGCCTTGAAAGATCGCAGCCTGCGGCGGCGCCCACAGGCGCGTAGGAGCTGCCGAAGGCTGCGATCTTTTGACTTTGATCCTGTCAATCACGCTTTTTTGCCCACGGGATAAGAACTGGCGCAACCGTCTTATAAATGAAACAGTGCCCTCGGCTATACTCCCCGCATTTCGAAATGCCCCCGAGGATTGACTGTGAAGAACTGGACGTTGCGCCAACGCATTTTGGCGAGCTTTGCGGTAATTATCGCCATCATGTTGCTGATGGTGGTCGTCTCGTATTCGCGCCTGTTGAAGATCGAGAGCAGCGAAGCCAGCGTTCGTGAGGATGCGCTGCCGGGGTTGTATTACAGCTCGATGGTGCGCGGCGCCTGGTCCGACAGTTATCTGCGGATGCTGGAGATGCTCGGCCTGGAACAGGGGCAGGGCTTCACCACCAAGGATGCGTCAGACTTCAAGGACTTCTCCGCGCGTCTGCTGGACCAGATGGAGCTTTATCGCCAGACGGTCACCACGGACGAGGACAAGGTCGAGTACGCCGCCTTTGAAAAACTCCACGCGGATTACCACCGGATCCTGATTGCCGTTACCGAGTTGCATAAACGCAATCAGGACGCCGAAGCCATCAGGATGTTCAACGAAGAGCTGACCCCGACCTGGACGGCCGGGCGCATGAAGCTCAGCGAAATTCTGCGTCACAACAAAGCCGTGGCAGACCAGGCTGTTGCAGCCATCGACGATGCGGTGATCACCGCGAAAGTCATCATGGGTATTTCCCTGGTGTTCGCCGTGCTGGCCGCCGGCCTCTGCGGCCTGCTGTTGATGCGCGCGATCATGGCGCCGATGAATCGCATCGTGCAAATCCTCGAAATCATGCGCACGGGCGATCTGAGCACGCGCCTGAATCTTGAGCGCAAGGACGAATTCGGTGCCGTGGAAACCGGCTTCAACGACATGATGGCCGAGCTGACCTCCCTGGTGTCCCAGGCCCAGCGCTCGTCGGTGCAAGTAACCACCTCGGTCACCGAGATCGCCGCGACCTCCAAGCAACAACAGGCCACCGCCACCGAAACGGCCGCCACCACCACTGAAATCGGCGCGACTTCCCGTGAAATCGCCGCCACCTCCCGTGACCTGGTGCGCACCATGACCGAAGTGTCCACCGCCGCCGACCAGGCCTCGGTGGCCGCCGGCTCCGGGCAACAGGGCCTGGCGCGCATGGAAGAAACCATGCATTCGGTAATGGGCGCCGCCGACCTGGTCAACGCCAAGCTGGCAATCCTCAACGAGAAGGCCGGAAACATCAACCAGGTGGTAGTCACCATCGTCAAGGTCGCCGACCAGACCAACCTGTTGTCGCTCAACGCGGCTATCGAGGCCGAGAAGGCCGGCGAATACGGTCGCGGTTTTGCCGTGGTCGCCACCGAAGTGCGGCGCCTGGCGGACCAGACCGCCGTCGCCACCTACGACATCGAACAGATGGTGCGCGAGATTCAATCGGCGGTGTCGGCCGGTGTGATGGGCATGGACAAGTTCTCCGAGGAAGTGCGCCGTGGCATGTTCGAGGTGCAGCAGGTCGGTGAACAGCTGTCGCAGATCATCCATCAGGTGCAGGCGCTGGCGCCGCGGGTATTGATGGTCAACGAAGGTATGCAGGCCCAGGCCACCGGCGCCGAGCAGATCAACCACGCGCTGGTGCAGTTGGGCGATGCCAGCAGCCAGACCGTCGAATCCCTGCGCCAGGCCAGTTTCGCCATCGACGAGCTGAGCCAGGTGGCCGTAGGGCTGCGCAGCGGCGTCTCGCGATTCAAAGTCTGATGAGCGAACTCACGGCCAAGCGCGTCGTCGTGAAACAGGCGGCGCAGGCGCTGTTTCTGGTGTTTCGAATCGGCCACGAGCGTTATGCCTTGCAGGCGATCGAGGTGGCGGAAGTGCTGCCGCGCCTGCCATTGAAGCCGATTGCCCAGGCGCCGCACTGGGTGGCCGGGGTATTGGCCTATCGCGGCGCGGTGGTGCCGGTCATCGACCTCAGCGCCCTGGCTTTTGGCACGCCCGCGCAGGCGCGCACCAGCACGCGGTTAGTGCTGGTGCATTACCGCCCGGATCCGACCGCCGAGGCGCAATTGCTCGGGCTGATCCTGGAACGGGCCACCGACACCTTGCGTTGCGACCCGACGGATTTTCAGCCCTATGGCCTGGACAACCCCCAGGCGCGGTATCTGGGCCCCGTGCGTGAGGATACCCAGGGATTGCTGCAATGGGTGCGGGTGGCCGAGTTGCTGGACGATCAGGTGCGTGCGCTGTTGTACCCGACGCCACCCCTGGACCTGACCGGGCTGGAGGCGCAGCGATGAGCAGCGACCAGCGCTTTTTCGATTTCCTCAAGGAACGCATCGGCCTCGACGTGACGTCAGTCGGCCCGGCGATCATCGAGCGTGCGGTGCGCCAACGCAGCGCCGCGTCCCAGGCGCAAACGGCCGACGAGTACTGGCGCACCTTGCAGTGTTCAAGCGACGAGCAGCAGGCGCTGATCGAAGCGGTGATCGTCCCCGAGACCTGGTTTTTCCGTTACCCGGAATCCTTCGCCACCCTGGCGAAACTGGCGACCAGACGCCTGGCCGATCTCAACAACATGCGCGCCCTGCGGATTCTCAGCCTGCCGTGTTCCACCGGTGAAGAGCCTTATTCGATCGCCATGGCGCTGCTGGATGCCGGGCTCAAGCCGCATCAGTTCAAGGTCGACGGCATGGACGTCAGCCCGCTGTCGGTGGACAAGGCGCGACGTGCGTTGTACGGCAAGAATTCATTTCGCGGTCAGGACATTGCTTATCGCGAGCGCTATTTCAGCGCCGAGAACGACGGCTATCGACTCAGCGCGCGGGTTTTGGATCAGGTGCGCCTGCAGGTGGGCAATCTGCTTGATCCGGCCTTGCTCGCCAGCGAGCCGCCCTACGACTTCGTGTTCTGCCGCAATCTGCTGATCTACTTCGACCTGCCGACGCAAAAGCAGGTTTTCGAGGTGCTCAAGCGCTTTACCCATGTCGACGGCGTGCTGTTTATCGGCCCGGCCGAAGGCAGCCTGCTGGGGCGCCTGGGCATGCGCTCGATTGGCATCGCGCAGTCCTTTGCCTTCAGTCGTCATAGCGCTCCAGAGCCCGAACCTCTGCCGGCATTCGTCCCCACGCCGTTGCCGATGCCGCAACCTGTGCGCCGGATTGCGCCGGTACCGACTCAACGGCGCCCGTTCGCCAGCGTTGCGCAGGCATCGCACCCGCTTAAACCGAACAACTTCGAGGCCGCCGCGCTGCTGGCCAACGTCGCCGCGCTGGCCAATGAAGGCAAGAGTGCCGAAGCCCGCGCCGCCTGCGATCATTATCTGCGCCACCACGAACCGGTGGCCCAGGTGTTCTATTGGCTGGGACTGCTCAGCGATGTCGCCGGCAGTGTCCTCGAAGCCCAGGGTTTTTATCGCAAGGCGTTGTACCTCGAACCGCAACATGCCGACGCGTTGATGCACCTTGCCGCCTTGCTGCAATCCCAGGGCGATACCGCGGGAGCCAGACGATTGCAGGACCGCGCCGCCCGCAGCGAGCGCGCCGCTGACAGTGAGCGTAAACGATGATCGCCTCCGACTCCTTGAGCGTCACCCATGAAGATGCCCAGGCCATCGATGATTGCTGGAACCGTATCGGCATCCATGGCGACAAGTCCTGCCCGCTGCTGATCGAACACATCCATTGCCGCAATTGCGCGGTGTATTCGGCGGCCGCAACGCGTCTGCTGGACCGTTACGCGTTGCAGCAGGAAGACCGCGGCTCAGTGTCCGTTGAGGTCGAGAGCGAGGTGCAAACCCGTTCGCTACTGATGTTTCGCCTCGGCGAAGAATGGCTGGGGCTCGCCACCCGCAGCCTGGTGGAAGTGGCGCCGTTGCAAACCATTCACTCCTTGCCGCATCAGCGCTCCCGGGCCTTGCTCGGGGTGGCGAATGTGCGGGGCGCGCTGGTGGCGTGCCTCTCGTTGGTCGAGTTGCTGGGGCTCGATAGCGTCGGCAGCGTGGCCACTGGTGCGCGGGTCATGCCGCGGATGCTGATCATTGCCTCCCACGGCGGTCCGGTGGTGGTGCCGGTAGACGAAGTGGACGGGATTCATGCCATCGACGAACGCATCCTCGACGCGGCGTCCCGCTCCGGCGCGCAGGCCAGTGCCAAGTACACCCGTGGCGTGCTGCAATTCAAAGGTCGCAGCCTGCGTTGGCTGGATGAACAGCAGTTGTTGTCCGCCGTGACCCGGAGCCTCACATGACCCCCGAGCAAATGCGCGACTCCTCTTTGTTGGAGCTGTTCAGTCTGGAAGCCGAGGCCCAGACCCAGGTGCTCAGCGCAGGTCTGTTGGCGCTGGAGCGTGATCCGACCCAGGCCGATCATCTCGAATCGTGCATGCGTGCGGCGCATTCGCTCAAAGGCGCGGCGCGAATCGTCGGCGTCGATGCCGGCGTCAGCGTCGCGCATGTCATGGAAGATTGCCTGGTCAGTGCCCAGGAAGGGCGCCTGTACCTGCGGCCGGAGCACATCGACGCGCTGCTGCAAGGCACCGATTTGCTGATGCGCATCGCGACGCCGAACAGTGTGTCGGGGCCTGCGGAAATCGACGCCTATGTCGCGTTGATGGGGCGTTTGCTCGATCCGATGGCTGCCGAGGTAGCGAACCTGGCACCCGCCGCGCCGCTGATGGCAGAGCTGCAACTCGAAGCGCCCGCACCGGTGATGGAAGAGCCGGAGCCGCTGCCGGTCTCGCCGAAACAGCCCCGGCGCACTACCGAAAACGGCGAGCGCGTGCTGCGGGTCACGGCCGAGCGCCTGAACAGCCTGCTTGATCTGTCGAGCAAATCCCTGGTGGAAACCCTGCGGCTCAAACCGCACCTGGCCACCATGCAGCGGCTCAAGCGCATGCAGAGCAACAGCCTGCGGGCCCTGGAAAACCTCAACGTCCATCTCAAGGACCAGGCCCTGAGCCTGGAAGCCCGGGAAACCCTCGAAGATGCCCGCCGGCTCCTGGCTGAGTCCCAGCAATTATTGGTAGAAAAAAACGCCGAGCTGGATGAGTTCGCCTGGCAGGCCAGCCAGCGTGCGCAGGTGTTGTACGACACCGCCCTGGCGTGTCGCATGCGGCCGTTCGCCGATGTCCTGACCGGCCAGGTACGCATGGTTCGTGACCTCGGTCGTAGCCTCGGCAAGCAGGTGCGGCTGGAAATCGAGGGCGAGAAAACCCAGGTCGACCGTGATGTACTGGAGAAACTCGAAGCGCCCCTGACGCACCTGCTGCGCAACGCCGTGGATCACGGAATCGAAACCCCGGAACAACGCCTGTTGGCCGGCAAGCCGGAGGAAGGCGTGATCCGTCTGCGCGCCTCCCATCAAGCCGGCTTGCTGGTGCTGGAGCTGAGCGATGATGGCCATGGCGTCGATCTGGAAAAAGTGCGGCGCAGCATCGTCGAACGCCAGTTGTCCCCGGCCGATACCGCCGCGCAACTGAGTGAAGAGGAGCTGCTGACGTTCCTGTTCCTGCCTGGCTTCAGCCTGCGCGACAGGGTCACCGAAGTCTCCGGGCGCGGTGTCGGCCTGGATGCGGTGCAGCACATGGTCCGCCAGTTACGCGGCGCGGTGGTGCTGGAGCAGACGGCGGGCGAGGGCAGCCGCTTCCATCTCGAAGTGCCACTGACCTTGTCGGTGGTGCGCAGCCTGGTGGTGGAAGTGGGCGACGAGGCCTATGCCTTCCCGCTGGCTCACATCGAACGCATGTGCGATCTGGAACCGGCGGATATCGTCCAGGTCGAGGGGCGCCAGCATTTCTGGCACGAAGGCCGGCATGTCGGACTGGTGGCGGCCAGCCAGTTACTGCAGCGCCCGGCGAACCAGCTGGCTCAGCAAACCCTGAAAGTCGTGGTGATCCGTGAGCGCGATACGATTTATGGCGTTGCGGTCGAGCGCTTTATCGGTGAGCGGACCCTGGTGGTGCTGCCCCTGGACGAGCGTCTGGGCAAGATCCAGGATATCTCCGCCGGGGCCTTGCTCGACGACGGTTCGGTGGTGTTGATCGTCGATGTCGAGGACATGCTGCGTTCGGTGGACAAACTGCTCAACACCGGGCGCCTGGAGCGCATCGCGCGTCACAGCAGCCAGGCCGTCGAAGCGGCCCGCAAGCGGATCCTGGTGGTCGACGACTCCCTGACCGTGCGTGAGCTGCAGCGCAAACTGTTGCTCAATCGAGGTTATGACGTGGCCGTGGCGGTCGATGGCATGGATGGCTGGAACGCCTTGCGCTCGGAGGATTTCGACCTGCTGATCACCGACATCGATATGCCGCGCATGGACGGCATCGAGCTGGTGTCGTTGTTGCGCCGGGACAATCGCCTGCAATCGCTGCCGGTGATGGTGGTGTCCTACAAGGATCGTGAAGAAGACCGTCGTCGTGGACTGGACGCCGGGGCCGACTATTATCTAGCCAAAGCCAGCTTTCACGACGACGCCCTGCTCGATGCAGTGGTTGAGCTCATTGGAGGAGCACGGGCATGAAGATCGCGATAGTCAACGATATGCCCATGGCCGTGGAAGCATTGCGCCGGGCATTGGCCTTCGAGCCGGCACATCAGGTGATCTGGGTGGCGGGCGATGGCCGGGAGGCGGTGCGAAAGTGTGCCGAACAGACGCCGGACCTGATCCTGATGGACCTGATCATGCCGGTAATGGACGGCGTGGAAGCCACCCGGCGCATCATGGCTGAAACGCCCTGCGCGATCGTCATCGTCACCGTTGATCGCCAGCAGAATGTGCATCGGGTATTCGAGGCCATGGGCCACGGGGCGCTGGATGTGGTCGACACGCCGGCCCTCGGCGCGGGCAATGCCCAGGACGCGGCGGCGCCGCTGTTGCGCAAGATCATGAACATCGGCTGGCTGATCGGCGACAAGGGCAATCGGGAGCGACCGGCACCGAGTCCCGCGCGCAGTAGCGGCCCGCGCCAGAGCCTGATCGCCATCGGTTCATCCGCTGGCGGGCCGGCGGCCCTGGAAATCCTGCTCAAAGGCCTGCCCCGGGATTTTTCCCCGGCCATCGTGCTGGTGCAACACGTCGACCAGGTCTTCGCCGCCGGCATGGCCGAATGGCTCGGCAGCGCCAGCGGCCTGAAGGTGCGCCTGGCCCAGGAGGGCGAGCCGCCGCAAGGCGGCACCGTGCTGCTGGCGGGCACCAATCACCATATTCGCTTGTTGAAGAACGGCACCCTGGCCTACACGGCCGAACCGGTCAACGAGATCTACCGGCCCTCCATCGACGTGTTTTTCGAGAGCGTGGCCAGTTACTGGAACGGTGATGCGGTTGGCGTTTTGTTGACCGGCATGGGGCGTGATGGGGCGCAAGGGCTTAAACTCATGCGCCAGCAAGGTTACCTGACCATCGCGCAGGACCAGCAGAGCAGTGCGGTGTACGGCATGCCCAAGGCGGCTGCGGCCATCGATGCCGCAGTGGAAATACGCCCGCTGGAAAAGATAGCGCCTCGTTTGCTGGAGCTTTTTCCCAAATGACCCTCTCAACAGCAATCCTGGCCCAAGCAGTTTCAGGTGAACGCACATGAATGAATTACAGCTCGACGACTTCAAGACTGACGAAAATGCCGCCATGGTGCTGTTGGTGGACGATCAGGCCATGATCGGCGAGGCAGTTCGGCGCGGGTTGTCGAACGAAGACAATATCGACTTCCACTTCTGCGCCGACCCGCACCAGGCCATTGCCCATGCCGTGCGCATCAAGCCGACGGTGATCCTGCAGGACCTGGTCATGCCCGGCCTCGACGGCCTGAGCCTGGTGCGCGAATACCGCAAACACCCGGCGACCAAGGACATTCCGATCATCGTCCTGTCGACCAAGGAAGACCCGCTGATCAAGAGCGCGGCGTTCGCGGCCGGGGCCAACGATTATCTGGTCAAGCTGCCGGACAACATCGAACTGGTCGCGCGCATTCGCTATCACTCGCGCTCCTACATGACGCTGCTGCAGCGTGATGCGGCGTACCGCGCCTTGCGGGTCAGCCAGCAGCAGCTGCTCGACACCAACCTGGTGCTGCAACGCCTGATGAACTCCGACGGCCTGACCGGGTTGTCGAACCGTAGGCATTTCGATGAGTACCTGGAGCTGGAATGGCGCCGTTCGCTGCGCGAGCAGAGCCAATTGTCGCTGCTGATGATCGATGTGGACTACTTCAAGACCTACAACGACACCTTCGGCCACCTGGAAGGCGACGAAGCCCTGCGCCAGGTCGCCGCGGCCATTCGTGACGCCTGCGCCCGGCCTTCCGACCTGCCGGCCCGCTACGGCGGCGAAGAGTTCGCCCTGGTGCTGCCCAACACCTCCCTCGGCGGCGCGCGCCTGGTGGCGGAAAAACTACGGATGACCGTGGCGGCGCTGAAGATCCCGCATATAGCCCCGACCGAAGGCTCGAGCCTGACCATCAGCATCGGCCTCTCGACCATCACCCCGACGGCAGGCAGCAATTGCCGGGAATTGATCTCGGCGGCGGACAAGGGGCTGTATCTGGCGAAGCACAATGGGCGGAATCAGGTGGGGATTGAGTGATCTGCAATTTCTACCAAACGACATAGAACCTGTGGGAGCCGGGCTTGCCCGCGATGACGGTATGTCAGTCGACGAAAGTATTGGCTGTCAGGCCCTCATCGCGGGCAAGCCCGGCTCCCACAGGGTTCTGCGTCATCGCAAAGATCCCCTGTAACCACGTCTTTTCGGCCAGGCGGACTGCCGTTTTCGGCCGTTTGCCGGTATACTCGCCGGCTTTCAAAAGTTCGCCAACGAGTGCTGCCCGCCATGGAAATCAACCCGATCCTTAACACCATCAAGGACCTGTCCGAGCGCTCCGAAACCATTCGGGGGTATCTTTGACTACGATCAAAAGCATGAGCGTCTGACTGAAGTCAATCGCGAGCTTGAAGATCCGAGTGTCTGGAACAAGCCTGAATACGCCCAGGAGTTGGGGCGCGAGCGCGCTGCGCTGGCGCAGATCGTCGACACCCTCGACGAATTGAACACCGGTCTGGCCGATTGCCGTGACCTGCTGGACATGGCCGTCGAAGAAAACGACGAAGGCGCAGTGGGCGATGTCGTCGCCGAGCTGGCCCGTCTCGAGGAAAGTCTGGCCAAGCTGGAATTCCGCCGCATGTTCAGCCATGAAATGGACCCGAACAACGCGTACCTGGACATCCAGGCCGGTTCCGGCGGCACCGAAGCACAGGACTGGGCCAACATCCTGTTGCGCATGTACCTGCGCTGGGCCGATAAACGCGGTTTCGACGCGACCATCATGGAGCTGTCGGCCGGTGAAGTCGCCGGTATCAAGGGCGCGACCGTGCACATCAAGGGCGAATACGCCTTTGGCTGGCTGCGTACCGAAATCGGCGTGCACCGCCTGGTGCGCAAGAGTCCGTTCGACTCCGGCAACCGTCGCCACACCTCGTTCTCTGCTGTGTTCGTTTCCCCCGAGATCGATGACAAGGTGGAAATCGAGATCAACCCGGCAGACCTGCGGATCGACACCTATCGTTCCTCCGGTGCCGGTGGTCAGCACGTAAACACCACCGACTCGGCCGTACGTATCACCCACGTACCGACCAACACCGTGGTCAGCTGCCAGAACGAACGTTCCCAGCACGCCAACAAGGACACCGCCATGAAAATGCTGCGGGCCAAGTTGTACGAGCAGGAAATGCAGAAACGCAACGCCGCGTCCCAGGCGCTGGAAGACACCAAGTCGGACATCGGCTGGGGTCACCAGATCCGTTCCTACGTCCTCGATGCCTCGCGCATCAAGGACCTGCGGACCAACATCGAGCGCAGCGACTGCGACAAGGTACTCGACGGCGATATCGACGAATACCTGGAAGCCAGCCTGAAATCCGGTCTGTAATACACTGACACACCGCGATCCCCTGTAGGAGCCGGCTTGCCGGCGATCCCCGGCCGCAGGCCGGGGACAACGAACCAGATGGAATATTTAAAGACATGAGCGACCTAGAACTCGACCCGCAAGCCCTGCAACAGGAAGAAAACTCCCTGATCGCCCTGCGCAAGGAAAAGCTTGCTGCCGAGCGCGCCAAGGGCAATGCCTTCCCGAACGACTTCCGCCGCGAAAACTACTGCAATGACCTGCAGAAACAGTACGCGGACAAGACCAAGGAAGAGCTGGCAGAGGCTGCAATCCCGGTCAAGGTTGCCGGTCGCATCATGCTCAACCGTGGCTCGTTCATGGTGATCCAGGACATGACCGGTCGCATCCAGGTCTACGTCAACCGCAAGACCCTGTCCGAAGATACCCTGGCTGCGGTGAAAACCTGGGACATGGGCGACATCATCGCCGCCGAAGGCACCCTGGCCCGTTCCGGCAAGGGCGACCTGTACGTTGAAATGACCAACGTGCGCCTGCTGACCAAATCCCTGCGCCCGCTGCCGGACAAGCACCATGGCCTGACCGACACCGAACAGCGCTATCGCCAGCGTTACGTTGACCTGATCGTCAACGAAGACGTGCGCCAGACCTTCCGCGTGCGTTCGCAAGTCATCGCCCACATCCGCAGCTTCCTGATGAAGCGTGACTTCCTGGAAGTGGAAACGCCGATGCTGCAGACCATCCCGGGTGGCGCGGCAGCCAAGCCGTTCGAAACCCACCACAACGCGCTGGACATGGAAATGTTCCTGCGTATCGCGCCAGAGCTGTACCTCAAGCGCTTGGT